>CANRLB010000001.1 GCA_947631365.1 uncultured Bacilli bacterium
TATATTGATGGTATGTTTTTTATTTTGATCTTCATAATGCTTTAAAACAGTAGATTTACCGGCACCACTTTCGCCAAGCAAAAAAACACTTTTTAAGGATAGATCATTTAAATTTTCAATTATAGGTTTAATTGGTTTATAAATATCATTCATAAAAAACTTCCTTATTGGTGTATTATATATGAATTCATGATTTAATGCAATAAGAAAGATAAATGTTTAAATAAAAAACTAGATAAAAAATACAGGAAGATATTTAAAATAAAGATAATAATTATATAAGATAAACTAGAAGTAAAATTTTGAATAACTTTTTCTTTTATAACAGTTTCATTTTTATAAATAATTAACCCTATTACATACCTACCAATATTAATAATTTTTTGAATAAATAAAAATATTAATAGAAAAGAAAGGCATTTATTAACAAGAAGAAAGAAAAGTAAATAGATAAGTCCTTTTATCTTAAAAGATGCTAAAAAAATACTAATTAAAAAACCTATTGATACTCCCTCATAAAAAAGATAAAATAATGCTAAAGGGATTCCAATAACTAAAAAGGATGACACTAATAATATTGACATAATAATTAAGTCTTTAAATATAGCATTATATTTAAAACTATCATAATTACTAATAATACTAATAATTCTGTTTTTAACATCAATACTTTGAGAAATATAATAAATTATTCCTACTATTAACCCAATTAATACGATACTCAACATAAAAATTAAATACTTTTTATTTTTTAATAAAGTCTTTTGCATAGTATCCTCCCTTAAAGATTATGCAAAAAAGCTTTTAAAAATGAATAAAGTATGATATATTTTTAATTGTTGAAGGGATGTATATGAAAAAGAAAACAAGAAAATTAGTAGTTTGGATTATGTTAATTCTAATGGTATTAAGTGTAATCGCCGCTATTTTAGCTTATATTATTGCGGTTCTTTAAAAAAATACTAACAAATTATAAAATTTATCATAGAAAACGAACATAATAACCAATGAAGCAATTAAAAATGGACCATAAGGAAGTTCATTTTTTTTATTTAAATGTAAACTAGCAATTGCATATGGCAAAGCTAAAAAAGCTGCAAAAATTAAACAGATTAATCCCATTTCATAACCTATAATCGGATATCCTAAAGTTAAACCAATTAAAAATGCTAGTTTAATATCGCCACCACCAAGAGATTCTTTTTTAAACAAAAAATCTCCTAAAAGTTTAATTAAATACATTGTAAAAAATAAGCAAATTCCAAAAATAACTGCCCATAAAGTATTTTTAAAACCTATTTCAAAATATTTTAAAATAATTATTAAAAAACTACTAATAATTATGGTAGAATCTAAAATAATCATATATTTAAAATCAGTAATAAATATTATAATGGCACTCGATACTAAAACTAAATAAATGTAATAATTTATATTTAGACCAAAATATAAATATCCAGTTAAAAATAATAATCCCGTTACTAACTCTATCAAAAAATATAATAAGTTTATTTTTTGGTGACAATGATGACATTTTCCTTTAAAAATAATAAAAGATAAAAGAGGTATTAATTCATACCAGGCTAATTTTTCATGACAATTATCACATTTACTTCTTCCTAATATACTTTCATTTAAGAAAAGACGCGTACTTAAACAAAGATAAAATGAACCCATTATAGTACCAATTATAAAAATTAATAAATATATCATTCCATCATCTCTCCATACATTTCAAACATTGGGACTACTACGGCAATTAATATGCCTCCAACAACTAAAGCTAAAAATGCAATTAACATTGGTTCTATCAAAGTTTTGAGATTTTTAACAATACTTTTATGTAAGCTTTGATAATAAATGCTTATCCTTTCCATCATTTCAGCTAACTCACCCGTTGATTCGCCAGTTGTAATCATAAAATAACATACTTCAGGAACAGCCCAGTGATCTTTAAAAGCCGTAGATATTTTTTCGCCTTTAGTAACATTATCATAAGTTTTTAAAAGGACTTCTTTATAAACTTCATTATTAGTAATTTTACTTAAAATATCCATACTATCTGTAATAAAAACATTATTTTTTAAAAGAGAAGCAAAGGTCTTAGTAATTATAGCCAGTTCATTATAAATAATTATATTTTTTATAACAGGTAAATGCATTAAAATAGTTTGAATAAATTTTTTAAAAGTTCTACTATTTTTATAAAAAATAATAAATAATATCACCATAATAATAATTGTGAATAAGAAATTTAAAATATTTTGTTCAAAATAGGAGCTTAAATTAATAACAAATTGCGTAAAAGAATTAAGTTCCATATTACTAGAATTATAAGTCTTAACAAATTCAGGAATAATAAAAGTCAAAATAAAAATTATAACTCCCAAAGCAAAAACACTAACAATTGCAGGATAGGTTAAAGCATTTATGGTATCACGTCTTGTTTCATCTATTTCTTTATAATAATTTGCTAAATCTTTTAAAGTTTCAATCAAAGTACCACTTGTTTCACTAGCTTTTACCATATTAATAAATAAAGGGGGAAACATATCATCTAGTTTAGATAAAGCAGTAGAAAATGATGATCCTAAAGATATTTCAAAAGATAAAGTTTTGAAAACTTTTTTTAAATTATTCCCTTTCATTTGTCTTCCTAATATTTTAAGAGCATCATTTAAAGGTAATCCTGATTCTAAATAGGTTGATAACTGAGTTAAGAAAAAAACTAAATCTTTGGGTTTTAAATGATTACTTCCAATATCGGTATTTAATATATTAATTAATGAACTAGTTTTAATACTATAAACGGTATAGCCTTCATTTATTAAAAAAGAATTAATATCTAATTTACTATAACCTTTCATTTTTCCTTTTTTAATTTTACCATCTTTTCCTCGAACTTTATAATAATAAGTATTAATTTTTTTACTTCTAGTGGCTCCTTCTGTTTTTAAATCTTCCATTAATTCTTCATATTCTTGATTTAATTTAATTAATTTTTTAGGGCTATAATTATATTTCTTTTTACTTTTTTCCTTTAAAAATAATTTTTTTAGGGGTATAATTGTACATACTTTAAGGCCTAGAATTGCATAGGAAAAAATAGAGATAATGACATTTAAAATATTATCTAGAAAATTAAAAATAAAATTTTTATTTTGATTATTCTCCATATATTCCCTTTACTCTTATTCTTCTTAAATTATATCATAAAGGAAATTTAAAAGAAAGAATAATTATTAAGTAGTGATCTTTTTATAACATATTAGACAATTAAGAAAAAAAATTGCATAAAATATTATAGGTGGTTTAGATGTTTGGACCAAGACTTGGGGGAGGTTTATCTTTAACAAGAGTTATTGGAGGTATCTCTAAGACCTTAAATGTGGTAAATCAAGTAATCCCTTTATACAAAGAAGCTAAGCCTTTAGTAAATAATGCCAGAAATGCCATTAATTTACTTAAAGATATTAGTAAAACTACTACAAAAAGAGTAATTGAGAATACTAATAAAAATATTGGACCAATTAAAGAAAAAATGCAAAATATTACAAATATAAGTAATATTTCTAGTGAAAAAGGACCTACTTTTTTTCAATAAGTCCTTTTAGTTCCCAACATTCTTTTATTAGAACTATTTTTTTTAACCAAGGTACTTTTTTGAGTATCTTTTTTCTTTCATTTAATAAATATCTATAGTATTCTTCATTATTAGAAATACCGTAAAGAAGTTCTTGACGATTTAATTTTTGAAAAGATTTGATACATAATAAAATTATATAAAAATGATTATTTTCCAAAACGGCATCTTCTGATACTATTTTATACCCTATTTCATTTAACTTTTTACGAAGTAAATAATAATTATTATTACTGGCAATAATTAATTTTTCGGGAGCTAAAGGATGATTTAAAATATTTAAAATGGTATGGGTTCCCATCCCAGCAATTATTGCAGTATTAAACTTAACAGGAATATTTTTAAAACCATCGCTTAAAAAAGTTTTTATTTTAACATGATTTTTTTTAAAGTTGTTTTGAGCTATTTCTAAGGCTTTGGAAGATATTTCACTGGCATAAACTTCTTTACATAATTTATTTTTCTTAAGTAATATACTTAAATAACCATGATCACAGCCAACATCTAAAACAATATCATTTAATCCTATTTTACTTGCTATTTTATTTAATCTTTCACTATTCATATTAATTATTTAAAAAATCTTTTAATTTCTTGGCTCTAGATGGATGACGCAATTTTCTTAAAGCTTTAGCCTCTATTTGTCTAATTCTTTCCCTTGTAACATTAAAACGTTTACCAACATCTTCCAAAGTATGACAAGTTCCATCAGTTAAACCAAATCTAAGTTCAAGGACTTCTTGTTCCCTTGGTTGAAGAGTTTGTAATACTTCTTTTATTTCTTCTTTCAATATTTCATTTTCTGTATACTCTTCAGGTGAAAGTGAGCTTTCATCTTTAAGAAAATCTCCTAAATGAGAATCATCTTCTTCCCCAATTGGAGTTTCTAAAGATACTGGCTCTTGACTAATTTTAATAACTTCTCTTACTTTATCTACAGAAACGCCCATTTTTTTAGCAATTTCTTCTTCTGATGGTTCTCTATTTAATTCCAAAGTCATTTGTCTTTGAACCCTAACCATTTTATTAATAGTTTCTACCATATGAACTGGTACTCTTATAGTTCTTGCTTGATCTGCTAAAGCTCTCGTGATAGCTTGTCTTATCCACCAAGTAGCATAAGTAGAAAATTTATAACCTTTGTCATAATCAAATTTTTCAACTGCTTTCATTAAACCAATATTACCTTCTTGGATTAAATCAAGAAATAAAAGACCTCTACCTACATATCTTTTAGCAATGGACACAACAAGACGAAGATTACTTTCTGCCAAAATCCTTTTAGCATCTTCATCGCCATCAGCAATCCGCATAGATATATTCATTTCTTCTTCATTAGAAAGTAAACTAATACGGCCAATTTCTTTTAAATACATTCTAACTGGATCATTGATATTAACATCTTTAGTTAATTCTTCATCATCTAAAATCGTTGGTTCTTCATCTAAATGCATTAAATCAGGGTTATCACCACCACTATTTTCGGCATCTTCTTCAGTTATAACAGTTATACCAGCATCAACAAAAGAATTATACAAATCATCTAATGTATCATTATCAATTTCTAAACCTTTTAAAGATTCAGCTAATTCTTCAAAAGTAATATAACCTTTTTCTTCTCCCTTTTTTATTAATTCTTCTTTTCGTTCAGCAAACGTTTTAATTTCTAACATTATTACACTTCCTTTTTCTTATCTATTATTTTTTTGGCTAAATCAATTTGTTTATTAATATTTTCTATTTGCTCATTTATATCGGTAGATTTATTAATTTTTTCTCTTATTTCATTAATATTTTCTTTCATTAATATTTGATTTAAAATATTTAAATAATCCATAAAAGTATCTTCATCTAATTCTTCTAATGTCACATTTGATACAACATCTTTTACCCGATTAGTAATACTATCTACCCCTTCAGCATAACTTAAGAAGTCTGCTAAATTTATTTTACCAAATAATCCAATATAATATTCAATTTCATTAACTAAATTTCTTTCATCAACATATTTTAAAAATCCTAATTTTTTATTAAATATTTTAATATATTTACTATCGCTCATTAAATAATACAGAATGTTATCTACACATACTTTATATTTATTTTTTTTAGCTTTTAATTGAGGAATTTCATCTTTTTTTATTTCCGTTTTAAAATTGACTTCTTTTTTTAACATATCATAATCAAGATTATATTCATCGCTTATCTTTTTTAAAGTAATTTCTTTAGTTAAATTATCTGTAGAATCCAATAATTTTAAAACATCTTTTATATAACTAACTAATTCCATAGTATTAGTTAAATTTTTATTATTTTTTAAATACTCTAATTTATAATCAAGATAACTTTGACTATTTTTAATAGTGTCCACAAATGCTTCAATTCCATATGATACAATATATTCATCAGGATCTTTAGCTTTACTTAATCTTACAACTTTAATAGGCAAATTATTTTTAATGAGTTCATCACCAATATTATTGGTAGCAATTTCTCCCGCATTATCATTATCAAGCATTAAAATAATAGGTACTCTTAATTTTTTTAATATTTCTATCTGCTCTTTAGTAATTGCTGTTCCCATTAAAGCTAAAACATTTTTAACGCCAGATGAATACATCCTAATCGCATCCATATTTCCTTCAACTAAAATAGCACTTTTTTCTTCTCTTATATAAGGAAGAGCATTGTAATAGTTAAATATAATATGACCTTTTTTATAAATAGTTGTTTCCTTCGTATTGATATATTTAGCTGTATCTTCACCATGAAAGATCCGACCAGTAAAACCAACAGGTTCTCCATCTAGATTAGTTATAGGAATCATGATGCGGTTTTGAAATTTATCATAACCTGTTAGACCATCTTTATTTATAAGTCCTAATTCTTCTAACTTATCAATATTATAATTTTTTTTAGTTAAAACATTATATAAGTATTTATTATCATCTAAAGCATAACCAATCTTAAATTCTTTAATAATGTCATTTGTAATATTTCTTTTAGCTAAATATTCTTTAGCTTCAAGGCCTTCTTTACTATTTAAATTATTTTGATAAATACTAGTAGTAAAAGCCATTATTTCATAATCAAGTTTATATTTTTCATCATTCTTTCTAATGGGGGTGTAAGAAATAGGAATACCTACCATGTTTGCTACTTTAACAACCGCTTCAATGTAAGTTATATTTTCAAAATCTTTAACAAAATTAAAGACATTCCCACCTTTATTACAAACAAAACATTTAAATAATTGTCTTTCTTTAGAAACGGACATACTGGGCTTATGATCATCATGAAAGGGACAAACCCCAAAGTAGTTTTTGCCTTGCATTTTTAATGGAATATAATTTGAGATAATACTAACAATATCAGCACTATTTCTTATTTCTTGAATTTTTTCTTCACTAATTGCTTGCATTTTTCCCCTCTAATAATATATATTGTCGCTTACACCCTGATTTCCTTTTTTTTCGTTAAATTTTTTTAAATTTTTGGCGTTTTTTTGAATTTAGCATATTAAGTTATTTAATTTCTTTTGATTCTTCAATAATAAAAACTCCCTTTTTAAAAACATTTATTTATTATAATAAAAAAAGCCTAAAAAGGCAATTAAAATTTGATGTATTTAGTTATTTTTTTTTAAAGATAAATTAGCTAGTAAAGATACTAAAAAGATAGCTATATAAATACTAATTACTTCATTAAAGAGAATAGATATGATAAAAGTTAAAACCCCTATTACAATTCCCTCAATTATTTGCCCCTTTATTTTATATGGTGAGTATTTAGGTAAAGGAGCAATAAAAATACTAGCAAAAATAAGTTCATTATTTAATAAAATAGCACTATTATTAGTAATTAGATAAAAAATAAAGGCTAGGAAAAGATAAGAAATATTAATAAATAAAGGCATATCTTTTTTATAATAATAAGAATTAATTAATAAAGTATAAGCTAATAAACTAAAAATAATACTTGTTGAAGATATTCCTCCAAGTGATCTTCCCATTAATAAGTCAAGAAAAGAAAAACTAAAAGAAAAACTGCTATCTAGAGGACTTTCATAAGTAAAACCTTTAAATAAAGAATTTATTAAAACAATAATTAAATAAATAAGACAAACTTTATTAAATTTAAATTTTGTTTCTAATAAACTAGTAAGAAAATAAGTAAGTGACAAGGTAATAAAATAAACTAAGAAGTTAATATTATATGGCATAATCATACTTATTAAAATCATATATAAAAGATTATAATTAAGGTTGATTTTTTTAGTAGTTATTAAATCAAAAGCAAACTTAACAATTAAACTAATAATAGTTAAATATAAAGGTTTAAAGATTAAATAAAATGGAATTAAATTTCTTTCATATAAAAGATAGCCGTTTTTAAAAAGACCATAAATAATTAATGGAGCCAAAAAGATAATATTAATTATAACTATATCTTTAGTTGTTTTCTTCTTCATAAACACCATCCTTAACTACTTCTTTTAATTTTAAATTAGCAGGACATATATAACTACATAAACCACAACCTAAACATTTTTTACTTATTCTTTTTTCAAAATAACATTTTTTAACATTAATATTAACGGGGCAAACTTTATAACACGCTCCACAATTAATACAATCACTTACTTCTTTTTTTACTGGTTTATTTATTATTATTGTATGAATTAAAGGAGAAATAATGACATCATCTATCTTATTTATTTGATAACCCATATAAAGACCATTTATATATATGTTATAATTATTATCTTTAATTTCAATAAATTTATCAATTATTTCTTTTAATGGAGTGCCAATTCTTGTTTTAATAATTAAAGATTTGACAATGTTATTGCCACTTATTGTGATTAGCTTATCGTTTAAAACTTTATTTTTAAATAAAGCATTATATAAAATTAAAATTTCATATGTATTAAAAATAAGTGTTTCATCTTTATTTATATTTAAATAATCACATAGATAATTTGGATAGCTAATTAAATATTGATCAGGTAAAAGTTTCATTTTTATCTTAGGGTAAGTTCCTAAAATTGATTTTACTTTTTTGATGCTTTCGCTATCAGTATTTTTAGTAACTATATAACCATTTTTAATAGTAAATAACTCGAGTAAATAATTAGTTGTAGTAATAATTTCAGTATAATAATTAGATAAATACATATATTCATTAAATGAGTAGCATTCCTCATCTATCGCACAAATCACTATGTTTTTTAAATTAGTTATTTTCTTTATTTTATCAATGATTACATTTAGATGAAATAAATCTAAATAATTTATTAAATCTTCTTTATTTTGAATAATTTTTTTTCTAATTTTATTTTTATAGTTTTCTTTAAAATCATTAATTATTTGATAACAAAGAACATCTTCATTATTATATTTTTTTGTTTCTTCTTTAACTATTTGACCAGATATAGATGAAGCAACATTTGATATATATGTATTTTTATAAATAAAATCGTTAATTTGATAATTATTATCTTTTGGTACATATATGCAAGTTGGATCAATAAAATCATTTATTTGATTTAAATAATTTAATTCTTTATCTTTTAGTAATTTAATTAATTTTTTCATACTACATCACTTTTATTTATTTTAACATTAATTAGCTAAATTAAAAAGAAATAATTATAATTCTTTTTGAATCTTTATTATTTCTTCTTCACTTAATTTGGTAACTTTAGCTATTGTTTCTATAGGAAGTGTTCCTTCTTTTAATAATTCTTTAACTGTATTAATTTGAGTTTCTTTTATTCCTGCTTCTTTAGCTAACTCTTTCCCTCTTTTAATAAGCCACTTTTGTTCATCTTCATATGATACTAATCTGGTTATTGTTCCATCTTCATTTAATTCAAACACTTTATCAATCGTCTCCTTTACTATAACCTCATGACATTTCTCTCTTATTTCCTCTAACTCTTCTTCATTGGCACTTAAAGTGACAAAATATATCTTTTCTTCATTTCCTTTGATAACTTCATCATACCACTTCTCTTTATACTTAGCAAGATTCACATTGATTATCTTAAAGTCTTCATAGTATATCTCTTTTTTCGTTTTATTATATAATACTATTTCTTCTTGTTCATAATAACTCTCATCTTCAAAATTTAAATTTATTTGAAGAACTTTCTTACTTATCTTTCCACCTCGCAGAAATCTTTGTGAAAATGCTGTTGTATAATAAGCTAAGTTTCTTTCTTTTATGGCATCATCAAAGTTTATATTTACTTCCAGATTTATTAAGCCACTTCTTATAGTATTAGCTAAGATATCTAATACTTGTACTTTTCCCTTAACATTAAAGATGGGTAGTTCACTTACTTCTAATCTTACTATTTTTATTTCTTCTTTTAAGATATCTTCTAATAAATTATTTAAAAAACAATAATTATTTTTTTCATCTAAAAGAACTGTTTTAAAAACACGGTCGATTTTGAGAGAATAGAATTTTCTTTTTACTTTAGTCATTTTTTTCTCCTTTCTAGAAGAGTATCTTTTTCACCCTTCACTATTTATTTACGCTTTTTTTCTTTAATTTCCTTTTTATTTACTAAAATTTAGCAAAAATTTTTTTAAATAATAATTAAAGGAAAAAAGAAAAGATTCTAGGTAAAGGAATTAAAAGATTAGAAGACTTGTTTCTTTAAAAGAAAGGCCTAAATATTTTAGATAAATTTATATTGTTTAATCAAATTCTTTATTGTATAATTATGAGTGTAAGGTTGACGGTGATACTTAGTGTTTAGAGAATTTGATTATGACAATAAACCTATTGTAGATATAGTTAATGAAATGATTATTGATGCCGTTAAGCATGGGGCATCTGATATTCATTTTGATCCAACTGAAACAGATTTATTAGTAAGAATCAGAATTGATGGTTCTCTTTTAGAATACGCTAAAGTACCTCAAACTGTTAAAAAGAATTTAATAACTAGAATAAAAATTATTTCTGGCATGAATATAACGGAAGCAAGACTTCCTCAAGATGGGGCCATTAAAGGTAATTTAGGAGATTTAGATGTTGATTTAAGAGTTTCTAGTTTACCAATTATTGATGGCGAGAAAATAGTTATTCGTATATTAAACTATAAAATGAGTTTAAATGGTCTTGAAGCTTTAGGATTATCAAAAAACAATTTAGAAAAGATTCAAAAATTAATAAAAAAACCAAATGGAATTATATTAGTAACGGGAGCAACAGGATCTGGTAAATCAACTACCGTTTACTCTATGCTCCAAGTTTTAAATACTACTGATAGAAATATTATTACCGTTGAAGATCCAGTTGAAATGAAAATTGCGGGCATTAATCAAGTTCAAGTTATGAGTGAAATAGGTTTATCTTTTGGTAAAACATTAAGAAGTATATTAAGACAAGATCCTGATATAATTATGATTGGTGAAATTAGAGATGATGAGACAGCGAGAATTGCTGTAAGGGCCGCAATAACGGGTCATTTAGTTTTATCAACTATTCATACTAATAATTCTTTAAATACAATTGAACGACTTTTAGATATGGATATAGAAAGATATTTACTCGGTAGTGCTTTATCCGGAATTATTTCTCAAAGACTTGTTAAAAAACTATGTCCTAAGTGTCGAAGTGGAAGAGCTACGAATATATATGAAAAAAATCTCTTCAAAAAAGTTTTAGGATTAGAAGTTAATGAAATTTATACACCTGTTGGTTGTGATGAATGCATAAATGGTTATAAAGGAAGAGTGGCACTTCATGAAGTATTGGAAATTAATCAAAATATTAAAGATGCTATTGTAAATAATATAAGGAAAGAAGATTTAAGAAGACTTGTTTATGGTACTGATACTACTACTCTTTTAAAAGATGGCCTTATTAAAGTAATTGAAGGTAAAACTTCAATGGATGAAATATTAAGAGTTATTGATGTTAATGATGATTTAGGTAAAGATGATGAAGAATTAAAAAATATGGTAATGGGTAAAACTAATCAAAATAAAATTGAAACATTATAAAGGAGAACTTAATTGTTCTCCATATTTTTTTCGCCTTCTTCTAACATTTTAGTAATAAATAAACCGTAACCAGAGGTTGGATTATCAACAATAACATGAGTAACAACTCCAATAATCTTATTGTTTTGCATTATAGGTGAACCGCTCATTCCTTGAATTACTCCTCCTGTTTTTTCAAGTAATTTTTGATCAATTATTTCAAAAGTTATATTTTTTGTATCAGCTTTATTATTAATTTTAGTAATTTTTATTTTAAATTCTTCTATTTTTTCATTTTCTAAGACCGTATATAAGGAAGCATCACCTAATATAATTTCTTCAGGATTTCCTACCTCTACTAATTTTAAATTATTTAATCCTTTATCATAAGTTCCAAATATACCATGATTCGTATTTTTATCAATTGAACCATAAACATCACTATAGTAATATTTAGCATTTTTACTTCCTGCTTCACCTACTTTTGAACGATCAATAGAAATTACTTCATTTCTAAATATTATGCCATCTTTAATTTCCACTAACTTTTTACTATTGCTTTCAATTATTTCATGACCCAATGCCCCATAAATATTTGTACCAGGATCAATATAAGTAAGAGTACCAATACCTGTAATACTATCTTTTACATATAAACCTGTTTTAAAAACTCCTTCTTCTTCAATTAAAGGAAGTTCTGTCTTATATATTTTATCATTTCTTTTATAAGTTATAGTTACTTCTTTAGCACTAGTATATTTTTCTATTTCATTAGTTAAATCATTTAATGAATTTACATCGACGTTATTAACTTTGGTTATATAATCCCCTATTTTCAAATTGGGATTTCCTTTATTATATTTACCATCTATTTGATAAAAACCTACAACTAATATACCATCACAATCAAGTTCTATTCCTAAAGTATTACCTCCTAAATATATTTCTTTAGAGTAAGCAAATACTTCTAAAGGCATAAATAGTAAACATATTATTAATAAAAACTTTTTCATAAAATCACCTTACAATTATATTTTGGACTAAATTAAAAAAATTAAAAAACCAATTAATGGTTAATGCCAATAATTGGTTAAAATAAATATTTTAAATAGTCTTTAAAACGAGCTAATATTTCTCTTATATCTCTTATAAATTGCCCATGATAACGAACGCTTTTGGCAGATACCCCAATGACATCTATATCTTTTATGATTGCTATATATAAGGAACGATACATATGATATTTTTGAGTAACGATTATTAAACTTTTATCTTTATAAAGATTAGCATAATTTTCAATACTATTACTCGTATTAAATCCTTTACTATCTTTTAAAATTATTTCACTTGGAATATTATTTTCAAGTAAATAATTAATCATAACTTCTACTTCATTATAGTTTTCATGTTCATCACCACTTACTAAAATATTTTTTATTAAGCCAGCATTATATAATTCAATTGCTTTATTAAGTCGATCTTTAAGCATTAAACTAGGTTCATTATTTTTAATACCACAGCCTAAAACCATTGCTATATCATATTTTTTATCTATATCTTCAATATTTATTATTTTATCTTTAGTTTTAAAAATAACTATACCATTTATTATAAATGGAATAAGTAATAATATTAAAAAGATAATTATTAAAATTTTTATAGTTTTCATATATAATCACTATTTAAAGTATAACATAACTTACCATTTAATAAATATTATTAAGAGGTTTTTTAAATGATTTTACGTAATTTTTTATATGGTTTAATTATTGGTATTGGTTTTATTATTCCTGGCGTTTCAGGTGGAGTTTTAGCTACTATTCTAGGAATATATAATGAAATAATCGAAAGATTACTTAATTTTAAAAAAGATATAAAAAATAATTTTTTATATATAACTCCTTTATTAATAGGTATATTAATAAGTATCTTTTTATTTAGTAAAATTATTTTATATCTTTTAAATAATAAATTATTGTTTATATCATATGTTTTTATTGGTTTAATTTTAGGGTGTATTCCTTATCTAATTAAAGAAATTAAATTAAAAACTAAAAAAAATATTTCTATAACTTTCTTTTTAATTACTTTTATTTTAGGAATTATTTTATATTTATTTCAAGAAATGAGTAAAGAGATGGTAAGTACTCCCAATATTATTAGAATGAGTCTAGCAGGTGTATTTTATGCTTTAGGAAAAATTGTCCCTGGTATAAGCGGGGCATCTTTATTAATGCTTTTAGGGGTTTATAAATATTTTCTTAGTATTATTGCTAATCCTTTAAATATTAATTTAAAAATAATTATTATTTTTATTCCTTTTGTAATTACTTTTCTTATCAGTGCTTATTTTATTTTAAAAGCTATAGATTATTTACTTAAAAATCATTTTCGTTATACTTATAGTGCCATTATTGGCTTTATTATTTCATCTATCTTATTTATATATCCTCATGAAATTAATATACAAAGTATTATTATAGCTATATTAAGTTTTATTATTTCTTATTATTTAAGTAATTAACCTAATTTTCTACTTCTAGATATGAAATCTTTTGGATTAACATCAAAACTTAAAGTATCAGATATTTTACCTATTAAAACACTTGCATCATTAGATGTAGAATTCCTTCGTGGTTGATAATTTCTAAATTTTATATTTTCTTCAAAAATTGTATAGTATAAAGTATCTAAAATTGATTGATCATTTATATTATTATCACCTATATTTTTAAATGAATAATAAATTATTTTCTTATGTTCTTTTAATTTTTCTATTATCTCTGCCTCTTCACCTAATTCATTATATTTAATTTTAATTAGTAAATTAATAAGTGGAAAACATAAACCATTATTATATAAACTATCATTATGAATTAATATAGATATAAATTTAAGAATATAAATATCATTCTTATCTAATAAGTATTTAGCAGTTTTTAAAGCATCTTCGGTTGTGGGAAAATTAGTGCAAGCTAAAATAGAATATATCCAAATAGCTATTGGTCTTTTTTCAATTTGAGTTATAAAATCATAAGCTTCATAATTTGTTTTTTCACTTATATATCTTTTACTTGTTAATAAATTGTATCCTAAATCTAAATTAAAATTACTACCAACCTTTAAAATATAATCTTTTCTTTCTTGGGCTTCTTTTCTCTCTTCTTTTTTAACATCAAGGATATTTGCAACTAAATATTTAAATTGTTGTTCATCTTCTTTTAATGATGTTACATTATGCATTATTTCATCAACATAGCTTTCCTCTAAATTATTTTTACTTATTAAAAGATGAGTTAAAATTTCAAAATCAGGAGTAGTTTGTAATTTTTTAATATATTTTATGGCATTACCGGTTTTAACAACCGTAAGACAATTTAGAATATTCTCCATACATTCGATTAATTGATGATTAGTTTCTTCACTTATAATTTTAATTGCTTCAAGACAAGTACCATGATCAACAATTTGATTTAACACTAAATATGAATTTAATATTCTTCCAATGGCTAGAGCCCCAGCAAAAGTTTTAGCGTTGCTAGCAATTATGGCTCCTTCTTTAGCAAGTCCCAATTTATCTAAAGTTTCATTCGTTAAAATTTCTTCAACAATACCTCTTCTATCTAAAAATTGAAGTTCATTAAATAATTTTGCATATTCTAAAGATTTACCCTCACTTAATAAATATGGATTAGTAAGTATTTTATAAATATGCCCTTGAGCATAGCCTTTATAAGTAGCGCTTTCATCTAAAGGATGACTTATAATTAATCTTGCTCCCTCCATAGCAATATTTTTATCAATCAAATCTTTATTTATTAAAGCAAATGAAGCATTAGAACAGGCCTCTTTATTCGTAGCTTCATCAAGCAATTTAGCCCCTTCTATTGCAATACCCGCATTTATAGCATTTTCATTATTTAATACCCTTATTTTAGCCATGCCAATATCATCTGATGCAGATTTTAAAATTAGTTTTGCTCCTTCTAAAGCAATACCCGCTAAAACAGCATTAGGTTTACCATTTAAAGGATCACAGTAAAATAATTGACTTGCTTCATTGGCCCTAATTTCATTATTAGCTTTTAGTATTATTTTTGCAGCGTTTAAAGCAATTTCAGCTTTGATTGCATATTCGCTTGTTAAAACAGAATACGCTCCCGAAACAGCATTACGATTTTTAGTATTAATTAATAGTTTAGCCCCTTCAAGTGCGATTCCGGCTTTAGCGGCTTCTTCACATTTTAAGACCTTAACTGGTTCACAAAGATCATATCTATTTAAATTAGGGACACTTAATAAAAGTTCAAGGGCATCTTTTACTAATCCATATTTTACTAATACATCGTCCTTATTTATAAATTTCACCTTTGGTATGGCATTTTTTACATCACTACTATCTGGTCCATCATAAAATTTATAAAAAATATCATCAACAATGTCTTCAGCAAGTATATTATCATGGTATTTTAGAAAAATATCTAAAATATTTTTAAGTTCATTTATACTAAATATATCCTCATTATAAAGGTGAAAAATAACTAGCGTTAAACTATAATGCCAAAATCCATCCTTAATGCGAGAAACTCTAGTTAAAAATTCTTCATCTAAAGATAATACAACATCATAATGCCAATTACATTCTTTAATATTTTCTAACTTATTAAGTAAATTTATTAAATCTTTTTTCTCCATTACATACTCCTTAATTAATTATTTATTATAAGCATATTAAATTTCTTGTAAATAGCTTTATTTAAAACTATTTGATAGTAATTTTTTTATCTTATGATTATATTTTTTCAAAAACTTTTGATATATTTTTACACAAAAAACAAGAATTAACTTGTTTATCTTTTAATGCTTTTTTCTTCACTAACAAAATTTATATATTCACCGCCACGGATACCTAATTCATCCCTAACTTGTTCAAAAGTTATTTGGTATGTATCCATTAGTTCTTTTAAAGTATCTTCTTCATACTTTATTTGTTGTAAACCATTATAATAAGCTTTTATTAAATCAGGGATTGATGCATTAAATTCATAAGTTACTTTTTGCCCAACCCTTAAAGTTTCTGGCGTAATTAATTGATTCATAAAGTTATTATTACGTAAAAATGAACATAACTTTTCAGCAAAAGCATTACAAATTTTGTCGTTATATCCTAAAAAAGCAATGTTTAATTTGCTATTTTTTATTTTATAAGCAAAACAATAGGTAACTTCTCTTATAACACTTCTTAGTTCTTCTAATGATTCGACATTTTCATCTATTTTAAAATAATGAAAACTACCTCCTAATTCATAACCAATACTGATTGGTAATGTGGGTTTTTCGCCCATATATTCTAATCGTAATTCTTTATGAAAGTTTTCTAATAAAATTCGAATATATCCTGGGTAAATTACTTTGATAAAATAATTAAATAAATAACAAGCTTCAATAGTGGACTTAGCACTTTCATATTCTTCTTTAGCTTTATTGTAAAATTCAACTAGAGCTTCTTTTTCTTTTATTGCTTTTCTTTTTTCTTCTTCAAATACTTTCCATAAATCAATCATTTTGTTATCTCCATTTCTAACTATAATATCTTTATTCATTTAAAATTTATTTTTTATGTGTTAATTTTATTTCTTCTTTTGCAGAATCTATTAAATAATTATAATGATTCTTATAAATATCAAGACAACGTAAAATGTATCCTTCTTCAAGATTCCACATATCCGTTAAAGCCTTTAGAGTTTCTTTTTCTTCTTCTAAAACTTGTCATAAATTTATTACTATAAATACCTCATTTCTTTTTAGGAGTTAATTGCATTTCTTTTAATGAAGTAGCTATTAAATCATTGTAGGAATTAATATTAATGCCAAGCTCTTCTTCAATATTTTCTTCACCAATATTCCACGTATCCATTAAAGCTTTTAAATCATCTTGTTCTTCTCTTATTTGTTTTATCCCATTTTCATAAGCTTTAATTAAAGATTCAATATTAGTTTTAAATCTCAAAACTTTTAAATATGGAAATAAGTTAGTATTATTATCTGGTACTTTAATGTTTGTAATTTGATTTTTAATTAAAAACTGAAGGTTTATAATTTGGTTTTTAATTAAAAATCGATTCAATTTTTCTTTAAAAATCATATAAATTAATCGGTCAGTAAACGTTAAATTTATCTCATTATTCTCAAAAAAATAAATCATTTTACTACTACAAAAGTTTTTAAAACTTATACCTCTTAAAATACATTCAATATCATATTCAAATTCATTCTTCGGTGATAAAGTATGAGTAATTTTTCCATTAATGCTACTTTCATGCAATAAAGCATTATGATTATTTTCTATTAAATTTTTAATAAATCTAGGAAAAGTATCGAGTAAGAAGTAATTAAAAATATAATTAGCTTCAACCACAGCAACAGCATTATTATATTCCTTTGTTATCTCATTATATTGTTTTATGAATCTTTTTTCTTTTTCCTTTTTCTCTTTTTCTGCTCGAGCTTCTACTTGAGCTCTTAATTGTTCTTCATTAGCTTTACTTCTTTCATCTTCTAAAAATTGCCATAAATTTTCCACTATAAATACCTCTTTTCTAATAAAATTTATTATAATATATCTTTTTATTTATAGCAATAAAAAATAATGGCTTTTAAACCATTATTTTAAAGTAATTTGAGTAATTTTTTCCATGTTTTATTTTGTTTGGTAATAACACCATCAACCACACAATTATTATCTTTTTGAAATTGTTTGATAGCTTTAGTAAACTTAGGACCTGCTATGCCATCAACAGCTCCCACTTCACTATAGCCTAAGGCATTTAAATAAGATTGAAGGTATTTTACTACTTGATGTTTACGATTGGCTTTGGCAGAAATAGTTATTGTTTTACTTAAAGTCTCAGGGCCCGCTATACCATCTACTTGGGCACCAAAGGAAGTTTGAACCCCCATTACAAAATCGCGGAAATAATCGGAATTAAAATTTAGTTTACCTTGGAGGTATGGAAGAGGGTCTAAAGCATTTCTTTTAGTATCATAAACTGCAAAGTGTAAATGAGCACCAGTTGAATTACCTGTATTACCCATTGTACCAATTAGCTGTCCTTTAATTATAACATCTTTTTTCTTAACTTTAACTGTCCCTTTTTTCATATGTAAATATCTAGAGATTAAATTATTATCATGTTTTATTTCAACGTAATAACCAGCTGTTTTGGAATAACCTGAGTAAGAAACTACTCCATTATCAATCGCAATTATTTCATCAACGGCCTTACCTTTACCAATCATATCCATGCCATTATGACTGTTTTTTTCTCTCGTTTTATAATCTTGGGTTAAATAATGGACACCTTTTTTTAAAACAGGATTCTTAACTTCAATAATCTTCATAAAAAATCCCCTTCACTGATAAGATATGCGAAATATCTTAAAGCGAAAGGGCTAATTAACTATCTTAGGCAAATTTAACTGCAGCATAAACTAAAAAGGCCGCTAAAATGATATAAACTATTAAACCATTAATAAGCTCTGATTTATTACTTTTATATTTAATACCTACAATCATGGTAGCTAAGTATCCCCCAATTAAACCACCAATATGGGCAGCATTATCAATACCTGATATTGTAAATCCTAAAATAAGATTAATAATTATAATAGGAATAATTTGACTAGTTAAAGCGTTAGATAAGTAAAGACGATAATGATAACCAAAGTATAAAAGAGAACCCATTAAACCAAAGATAGCCCCAGAAGCTCCGATAGACAAACTATATTCACCTAAGAAAACCATACTCATTAAATTACCCATTAAAGCACTAAGTAAATAAATAATTAAAAATTTCCAGCGGCCAATATAATTTTCTACTTGACTACCAATAATCCATAAAGAATACATATTAACAATTAAATGAATTAAATTGCCATGAAGAAAAGATGCGGCAATTAAACGAAATACTTCACCATTTAAGACTAATCCTCGATTATTTGCACCAAGTATTACTAAAGCATTATCAAATGAATCACTAACAAATAAAGAAACGATATACATAATTAAACATAACGCAATTAAAATTTTCGTTACAATTATTTTTTTGGGTTTAAAGACTTGTTCATATTTTTTATTTTCTTTTTCTGTCTTACTATTAATATCATCAGTTATATGAATAATTTCTTCAAAACTTTTTAAACTTTCATTACTTTTAAAAATCATATTTTTAATTTTAGGAAATAATTCTTTCATAACTTTATTTTTCTTTAATTCACTAATACTTGGAATATTTAATGTTTGAATATTATTTGGACTATCATCTAATTTAACAGAATTTCCCATATCTAAACATATATTTAAAACATTCATTTTAAATGATAAAGTTTTTTTCTTTATTTGTTTTATAACAAAATTCATTTTAAATAAATCAAGATCTAATTGTTCATTATTATGAATATACTTAGAATTGATTCTAATTATTTTATAAGGGCCATTTAAATTTTCAAGCCATATTTCATCTTTAGCTCCTTGAACATTAATTGGTGTATAATCTTCTTCTGTGACAAAATAATGCACAAGTTTCATAATCATTTCATCTTTTTCATTTACTATTGCGTTCATAAGTGCTCCTTTCATATTATTCTACCCTATTTCATAATATTAGTAAAGGGTGATGCAATGAATATATTTTTTCTTATTTATGTAGCGGTAATTATTTATATTACCATACCAATTTGTAAAATAGTTTGGCAAGAATTACTTGATCGTAAATTAACACTATTATTATGTACTAATTACGTTTTGATTTTTCTTTTAACTATCTTTTGTACTTATCAAAATTATTTGATTTACAATATTTTACTTAGTTTGACACTTATTATTTTTTCATTCTTATTAGTAAGAAAGCTTAAAAGTACTTTAGGTTCTTATCAAATTCTTAGTTTACCTTATTTTTTCTTAACTGTATTTATTTTCAGTAATCTTTTAGTACTCATCTAAAGCGTCAAGAAATTTTTGAAATTCTTCAGGAATTTGACTATCAAATTCCATTTTTTGCTTAGTTATAGGATGAATAAATTCAAGATGACGAGAATGTAAAAATTGCCCAAATGGGGTGGTTTTTTTATTTTGGTAAACAGGATCATTATAAATTGGATAACCAATATAAGATAGATGAACTCTTATTTGATGAGTTCTACCCGTTTCTAAAACTAAACTCACTAAAGTATAACCTTTATATCTTTTTAAAACTTTTAAATGGGTTTTAGCTACTTTGCCATTCGGAGTAACTTCCATTTTATTAAAATTTTTTTTACTTCTCCCAATGGGAGCATCAATAAAAGCTGTATTACTCGGAAAATTACCAATTAATAAAGCAACATATTCCCGATGAACTCTTTTATTTTTAAAATCATCAGCTAAGACTTGATGAGCTTCATTACTTTTAGCTACAAGCATTAAACCCGATGTATCTTTATCAAGTCTATGAACTATTCCTACTCTTTCCTCTCCCCCAATATCACTCAAATTATCAGTATAATATTTAAGACCATTTACTAAGGTATTATCATAATGACCATTACCTGGATGAACTACTAGGCCACTAGGTTTATCAATAACCATTATATCATCATCTTCATAAACAATATTAAGATCTATTGGAGTTGGTGTTATATCATCATGGATTTTATAACTATCATCTATTAAAATTAAATCATTTTCTTTAACATGATAACTAGGTTTAACTTCCCTTTCATTAACTAAAATATAACCTTCTTTTAACATTTTAGTAATTAATTCTCGACTATAATCTGTTTTTTCGCTTAAATATTTATCGATTCTTATATCATTACTATCTACTACTAAATTCAATTTTCATCTTCCTTTTTTATAATGGCTATCATAAGTAAGAAAATACCTAAAACTATACAAATATCGGCAATGTTAAAGACGGGAAAATCATAGCCGAATATTTTAAAATCTAAAAAATCAATAACATAGTCATATACTAAGCGATTAATTAAATTACCAAATATCCCGCCATATAATAGACCAAAAGCTAAAATATTTTTCTTATTTTCCTGAAATTTTCTTTGATACAAGAATAAAATAATAAGCATGATAATGGTAATAATAATTAAGAAGATTTGATGCCCAGACAAAAAACTCCAAGAAGCACCATAATTAAATACTTTAGTTAAATAAAAGAAATTTTTAATTACTTCAATGCTTTTAGTTAACTCTAATTTAAAGTCCACAATTAATTTCGTTATCAAATCTATTATAAAAATAATGATAGAAATTAAAAGAATTTTTTTCTTCATAGGAATCACTTTATAATTATAACACGTTAAGAAAAGAGGTGCAAATTCTTTAAGATATTAAAGAACTCTCATATTCTTTAAAGGCATTTTTGACACATTTGGCATCAGTTTTATAAGGAATATTTTTAGTACCATATTTTTGAATTTTCTCATTACCTTTACCCGCAACTAAAATTATACTATCAGGATTATTTAAGATAGCTTTTTTAATAGCTTCTTCCCTATCGGGAATTATTTCATATAAACCATTACTTTTTTCAATATAAAAAGCTATTTCTTTACATATTTGATTAACATCTTCTAATCCCGGATCATCAGTTGTAAGATAAGTATATGATGAATTTTTACCAGCTAGTAAGCCTAAATCACGGCGACGATTTTCAGCTTTATTACCTGGGCAGCCAAAAACAGTAACAATTTTTTTATTAGGATATTCTTCTTTAACTGATTTATATAATTTTTCAAAACTTAATTTATTATGAGCATAATCAACTATCACAATTACTTTATTATCTTTAGTAATATATGATTCCATTCTTCCTTTTACTTTAGCAGTCTTTAAACCATTATAAATATTTTTATATGGTATATGCATAAATTCAGCAATGGAAATAGCAGCTAAAGCATTTTCAACATTAAATAAGCCGGGCATTGATAAAATAATTTCATTCTCAAATGAAGGAGTTCTTACCATAAATTTAATTGTATTTAAATTTAATTTTTTTATATTATAGGCATAAATATCAGCC
This sequence comes from uncultured Bacilli bacterium, assembly GCA_947631365.1. Taxonomy (GTDB): domain Bacteria; phylum Bacillota_I; class Bacilli_A; order RF39; family UBA660; genus SIG200. The sequence goes on from CANRLB010000001.1 coordinate 22,722, forward strand.
ATTTTATTTTTAGTACTAAATGTTATGATATTTTTAACTTCTTTTGATGCTTCTAATACTTCTGGAAGCCTATCTGTATCTAAATTAAGGCAAAGATTTTTAACTTGTTTAAATAAAGCTAATTTAGAATAAAAATAATCATTATAGTCTTGATGTTCTACTTTACTTATATGATCTTCTGATATATTTAAAAAAACACCAATATTATAATTAATACCATAAATTCTTTTAAATTTAATAGCTTGACTACTAGCTTCCATGATAAAGTTTTCAATACCCGAAATAGAGGCATTATAAAAAGATTTTTGGAGCATTAAAGATTCAGGACAAGTAATGATAGCATCTTCTTTAATTATACCATCATAAACATCAATAGATGATGCAATAGCAGTTTTAGGTTTATTTAAATCTTTCATATAATCATCTAAAATGCTCTTAATGTAATTAGCTGTTGTTGATTTACCTTTAGTACCTGTAATAGCGATTGTATTTAAATTTTTTGAAGGATTATTATAATATAATATAGAAATTATAGATAAAGATGCTCTAATATCACTAACTATAATATGAGGATAATCTTCTTTACTTACCATATCCTCTTCAGCCATATAACATAAAATACCTTTTTTAATCGCTTCTTCTAAATAATTAGGTTTATATTTTATTCCTTTACAAACAAATAAAGTATTTTCTTTAATATCTTTAGAATTATAACTTATATTTAAAACATCTTCATTTTTAATATTTTCGGGAATATATGAAGAAATTAATAAATTTTCTTTTTTTAAGATTTTTAAATAATCTTTTATTTGATAAATTTTCATATCTCACTTCTTTTCATTTATAATTATAATAAAGTATTAGATATAAGTCAAAGTTTAACTTAAGTCAACTAAAATAACATCTTCACCAATTTTTTTAATTTTCTCAAAATCAAAAGAAACATCACCACCACGGGTTACTTTACGCATTAATTTTCTTTGTTCAGAAACAAAATAAAGGATTTTCCCGGTAGCATCAATTTTAGCATCAATTATCCGACCTAAGTTATTACCATCTTTTAAGTTAATAATATCTTTCGTTTGTAAATCACTTAGTAACAATTTTACCACCTAATAAATTATATGGCAAAACTATTATTTTATAAGTAACCTTCTTTCAGCATTTTCAAGATAATTGTTAATAGTTCCCCAGTAACCAGGAACTACTCGATAAACTAACATAATTACCCCCTTTTCTAATAGTTATTATTTTATCAAAAATAAAACTCACGTCAATGATTATTTAATTAATTTTCTAACATTTTCAATAGCGCTTTTTTCAATTCTTGAGACTTGAGCTTGACTAATTCCCATATAATCAGCAATTTCCATTTGGGTTTTTCCAACAATAAACCGAGAAATTAAAATTTCTTTTTCACGAGTCTTGATTTTTTGTAAAGCTTTTCTTAAAGAAATAAGCATATCTTTATCACTAGATAATTCTTTAGTATCAGCAATTTGATCAGATAAATAAATAGTATCTCCACCATCATTATAAATTGGTTCAAAAATACTCATAGGATCTTTTAAAGAATCTAGAGCATAAGCTATTTCATATTCTTCAATATCAAGTTTCTTAGCTATTTCTTCACTAGTTGGCATAGTTCCATGAAGACTTTGATATTCATCTTGAAAACGCATTATTTTGTAAGCTAAATCTTTAATACTACGACTAACCCTTACTTCGGTATTATCTCTTATATATCTTTTTACTTCTCCTAAAATAAGAGGAACAGCATAGGTTGATAAGCGAAGACCTAAGGTACTATCAAAATTTTCAATGGCTTTAATAAGACCAATTACTCCGACTTGAAACAAATCATCCATATTAAATTTATTATTATTAAATCTTTGTAAAGTTGATAAGACAAGTCTTAAATTACCATTAATAAGTTCTTCTTTTGCCGTTACATCACCTTCATGGTATCTTTTAAATAATTTATCAGTATCTTCCTTATTTAAAACTTCTAAATCATTTGTATTAATACCGGTTATATCTACTTTATATCTTGCCATAATTTCTACCTTTCAAATAAATTATGGCAATTTTTTTAAATTTTTATACAAAAGAAAAAAGACTATCAAATTTTCATAATATTTTGAAGTCTTTTAATAATCTTTTTTTCAATCCTAGAAATATACGATTGACTTATACCAAGCATTTCCGCTACTTCTTTTTGAGTATATTCTTCACTATTATTAAGGCCATATCTTAAAGTCATAATTTCTTTTTCTCTTGGATCTAGAGTATCGATTTCTTTTTTTAAAAGTTCTTTATCTAAAACATTTTCAAATTCTTTTGGAACAGTATCTTCATCAGTTCCTAAGATATCTTCAAGCCTTAGTTCATTACCCTCAGCATCATAATTTAATGTTTCTTCTAGACTAACTTCTGCTTTTTTACGTTTATTTTTTCTTAAAAACATTAATATTTCATTAGCAATACATCTAGATGCATAGGTAGCTAGTTTAATATTTTTATCAATTTTATAGGTAGTAATTCCTTTAATTAAGCCAATGGAACCAATAGACACTAAATCTTCAATATCAAAGCCAGTATTTTCATATTTTTTAGCTAAAAAAACTACTAAACGTAAATTATGCTCTATTAAGATGTTGCGGGCTTCAAGATCACCTTGTTTAGATTTAATTAAATATTCTAGTTCTTGTTCTTTAGGAAGAGGTGGTGGTAATTTATCGGTAGCTCCCACAAAGAAACATTCACTATACTTCTTTTTTAAATATAAAAATAATTTTTTAAACATTATTCCTCCAATAAATGATAATTAAGTAAACAATCAATATCAGAACTATTAAAAGTATCAGATAATCCTAATAAATAATTGGTATATACTCTATTATCTATCTTAATATTTTTAATACTAATACATGGAAGCAAACTATTCTTATTAACAGTTTTAATGGGCACATACATTGGACTTCTAATATTATATATGCCCTTAACTAATTTTTTATTTATTAAAATAATATATTTACCAGTTATAGGGTCTTTTAACTTATTACCACTATCAATAAAACCATTTAAATTTAATTCTTGATTATTTTTAAAAGTTATAATAACATTACGATAATAATTAACTACTTTTTTAAGATTTTTTTGTTCTTTAAGATATAAATAGAGAATTAAAGGAGCAATTAATAAACTAATAATATAACATAAATTATTAAATTCAATTTTTAAAAAATATAAGAAACCGGCTAAAATTACACTAGTCATATATAAATACAAACTATTATTAATAAAGTATTTAAAATTTTTATAAGAGAAAGTTACTATTAACATTATAATACCCATCAATATTTTTAAAAGTAATAGTAAATATTTATTGACAGGGATAAAAATAATAAATGTTGATAAGGCCCCAACTAAACTTCCAAAGATTAGCCTTTTAAGAGAAGTGTTTCTTTTTAAAGTTAAACTAACAGTAACTAATATTAAAAAATCATAAATAAAATTGAGTAAAAATAATAAATCAATATAAATTTTCATTATATCACCCAACTTTATTATATAAAAAAAATACGACAAAATTTGTCGTATTATAGTACTTAATTAAAATAAATCATTATTTCTTAAAAATGGAGGTATTTCTAAGTCATCATCAGTTGGTACCGTAGTTCTTCTTTTAGGAGCATCATCAGCGCCATAAATTTCACCTTCACTACTTTCATCAAATCCCGTAGCAATAACGGTAACAATAACTTCATCAGTTAAATTATCATTTTTAATAGCCCCAAAGATAATGTTAATATCACTCTTAGCAGCTTCTCTAACAGTTTCTACAGCATCTTCAATTTCAAATAAGGTAAGGTTTTTACCACCTGTAACATTAACGATAGCATTAGTAGCCCCATCAATAGTAGCTTCTAGTAAACTATTTGCAACTGCTTGTCTAGCCGCTTCAACTGCTCGGTTTTCACCAGCATTGCAACCAATACCAATAATGGCTGTACCACTTTTTTCCATAACAGCTTTAACATCAGCAAAGTCTAGGTTAATAACGCCCGTAACAGCAATTAAATCAGAAATTGATTGAACACCGCGGTGTAAAACATTATCTACTTCTTTAAAGGCATCATCAAATGAAGTGGTTTTATCAATAATATCTCTTAATTTATCATTTGGAATAACAATTAAGGTATCAACATGTTTTTTTAGTTCTTCAATTCCAACTAAGGCATTTTCACTTCTTCTTTTGCCTTCAAACCGGAATGGTTTCGTAACAATACCAACTGTTAAGGCTCCAAGTTCTTGAGCAATTTCCGCAATAATAGGAGCAGCACCTGTACCAGTTCCACCACCCATACCACAAGCAACGAAAACCATATCTGCTCCTTTAAGAGCATCTTCAATTTCGCCTTTACTTTCTAAAGCAGCGGCTCTTCCTATTTCCGGATTTGCACCAGCACCTCTTCCACCAGTAATTGATTTACCAATTTGAATTTTATTTTGGGCTTTAGAAATATTTAAAACTTGTAAGTCCGTATTAACAACATAAAATTCAACGCTTTTTACTCCTTCTTCAATCATACGATTAACGGCATTACATCCACCGCCGCCAACACCAATAACTTTTATTTTGGCAATTTGATCCATTTGTAATTCGTTCATATTTTCATCTCCTTAATTATCAAAAAAATATCCAAATAATTTACCAAGAAGGGATTTATCAGAAACATTAATTCTTTTATCTGTTCCTCCCAATTCTTCTTGTTCTTCTAAATTAAATATTGAAAATTCAACATTTCTTAATTTTAAACGACTATTATAATACTTAATCATTCCAACAGCAGTGGCATATTTATTATTGCGAGCACCGATTTCTTCAACACTACCAATAATTCCTTTATTACCAAATAATTCTTCAACGAGGATATCAAAGTCACCACTTTCTGTTACTCCTCCTGTAAGTATTATATAACTTATTTCTTTCTTTGTTAAGAGATTTATTTGTTTTTTTGCTAAATTAATAATCTCTGTTAGTCTTCCCATTACTATTTCTGAAGCATCATATTCATTAATTTTAACATTTTCATCATATTTATCTTTAAAAGATAATGACTCATTCGGTTGAGCAAGCCTTGTATGAGCAAGAGCTAAATGTTCTTTAACATATTTAGCATTTTCCATACTTATTTTATAAACATAAGCTAAATCACTGGTAATAGATGAGCCACCAATATCAATAACTTCTAAATTAGTAAGAATTCCGCGATTAAAGATGGAGACTGTTGTTGTTTCTTCACCAATATTGATAACTGCCCCAATTTCTTTATTACTATCTTTTGTTTTATGTTCATAATAATCTCCTAAAGGGCTTATAACAATATCAACAAGTTCGACCCCAATATTCTTAAGACAAATACTTAATCCTTCCATATTTTTCTTTGGAACTGTAACGATGATAGCTTTCATAGATAATTTTTCAGAAATCATATTTAAAGGATTATTGACTACTTCATCATTAATAATAAAACTTGTTGGTAAAACTGTTACTAGTTCTCTATGATCCATAACTTTGTTATAAACACATTTTTGCATAGCTTTAACAATATCAGCATTTCTTATTACTTTATCTTCACTTGTAGTAGCTATTGTGCCACTAGCTAAAGTACATTCGGTATAATGACTAGGAACCGTCGCAATAACTTTTTTAATCTTTATGCCAATTATATTTTCGGCACTTTTAAATGTTTCATTTAATGCTTCAGTAGCGCTCTCCGGATTAATAATATACCCTTTTTTAATACCTCTTGCAGGAGTTTCAACACATGCTAAAATATTGACTTTATTTTTGACGATTTCACCAACAACTAATTTAATAAGTGATGATCCAATATCTAAACTAGCAATGAACTTACGCATAATTGTCACTCCTATTTTCCTAACCTTAATTATACAGAAAAAAAGATTCATTGACAAGTTATTTCCTTTAACTTAATAATGAATCTTTTATTTTTATTTATAATTATCTTGATAATTTTAAATATTCTGATTTTTCTTCTATAGTTCCATCTGGTTTATTTTCTATATAACTAGAACGGTAACCATAACCATCTAGAGCAATACTTTCTTCTGCTATTTTAATATATACTACTCCATTAATAATTTTATAGTTTTCATCATCTTCAAAAGAACTGGAATCAATTTTTGCAATTCTTTTCTTTACCCCAACAAGATTGCCATCTTTATCTCTACCTATAGTATAGCCTTCAGGTACAGTATAATAAACTTTACCATCTACTTCATTTTTAATTGGTTCAGTGTATTTATAAGCTACCCAATATTGACGGCCTACTTCATCAGTAAATAATTCATAATTCTCTGGTACATTAAAGGCTGCCGACGGAGCATAAACTTCTCTTACTGGCTCATTTCCATCAAATTCAGTATATTGAACATCAGCAATAATACCTTCGGATGCATAAGTACCAATCATTGCATTTTTTTGGTGATTAATGGCAGCCTCTTTGGGAAGAATTTTAGCAAAAGGACATTCATTTTTTGTATGATCAAATGCTTGGTCACAAATTTCAGCCACTGTTATAGTGCCTCCTAATAAGCCTAATAATATTGCTAAACTCACTAGAGTTTTTTGAACCTTATCAAGTTTATCTTCTTTATTTTCTTTTGTTTGATTTTCTTCATTTAATTCTAAATCTTTTTTTTCATCTTTATTTTTCATTTTGAATCCCCCAAAATTTTAATAAATATAATAGTTTAAAGCCGTTGTCAATAAAAAATATAGCATGTTCTTACATACTTGTCAATAATTGACGTTTTTTACTATTTTGAGCTTTAATAATTATTTAGATAATCTTTAGTAATTTGATTTTTCTTCTATTATGATGATTATTTCTTTTTAAAACATTTTCGTATACGTTGCCTTTTGCCATATGATTCTGGTACTTGGACTTTTTGATATTCACTATCTACACTTTGCGATTCGTCCATTTCTGTTAAATTTTCATATTTACTTAATACTTCATGAGTTCTACTTGGATCATATTTAAAATCATTTAATAAATGTTCTATAGTTTCACTATTAGTTGTTCCATAAGAACTTTTTCTAGAAGTTATAGTATCTTGATTTGATATTTTCTTCTTGCTAATATCTAATTTATATAATTTATTCATCGTATAAAAATCCTCTCTATTTGTTTTATTTTAATAAAAATTCTTTTATTTTCTTTAATTCTTCATCATTAAATAAATAAGTAATATCTTTGCCCCTTCTAATAATTTCATTAATAAAATCTTTATCATTAGTTTCCTTAACTTTTTTAAGTAAATGTTCCATATCTAAATCTTCTTCAACAGCACTTACAAGTTCTTCTAAATAATAGGCATCCCTTTTTAAAATAAAATAATCAACTATTTTAGTAAAATCTTTATTTTTATTATTGTAATTAAAGGCAAGACGCCACAATGCTTCTCTTTTATCCTCTTCTATTCCTACCATCACTAAATCATCAAACTCACTTTGGGTTAAAGCAGGTGTTATTGGAACTGAAATATATTCGGTTATAAATTCAAGCATTTCTTTATTACTCATTTTATCAAAATATTTATTAATTAATTCATTATTATCTAATAGATCTACTACAGTATCATAAAGCTTGCCACCATCCTTAACTACATTCTTATCTTTTTCTAGGCTATCTTTTTCCCTTTTAATAAAATCTAGGCCTTCATCATCTAAACTTTTATAAATATTATCATCATTTAATGCATTCAATAATTTATCAATTTCTTTTAAACGTTTCTTTTCTATTTCATCAATTTCATTAGGTATTTCTTTAATTATTTTTTCTAAATCTTTAATTAACTCTTTTATTTTTACTATTTCATCTTCACTATATTTTGCTAAATCAATTTGCTTTAAACTAGCAAGTAGTTCTTTACTATTAATAAATTTATTTATATATTTATATAATAATTTAACTAAATCCATATGAGCTTTCAATCCTTACTTATTTCATATATCTTACAAAATCGCCAAGTCTTCTTTCTACTTGTTGATTTGTTCCTAATAACTCATCCATTGGAATATTAAATGTATCTTTTATTTCATCAATTAAGTTTTCTACTAATAAGGCAATATTACCATTTTGCATAATATTTAATAAATAATCATAAGTAACATTTTTTAAAGATTTAGATTGAATATTTAGATTATCTTTTTCATGCGTATTTATATAATTTATTAACTCGGTAATAATCCTTTGATTTTGATAATTATCAAACAAGTCTATATTATGAAGTGCAATTATAATTTTCTCAAAATCATCACGAGTCAATTGTCCCTTATTTTCAGAGAAAATACAAAAATCAAATACTGGAATTAAAAAGCCTAATTGTCTTCGACTTTTATAAATAATATGGATTTGGTCATCATCTTTGAATATTTGGATTTTATCTGTAAGATTACCAAAATAAATTTTGGACGTATGTTGGGTGTCAGCAGCTTCTCTTACTTCATAATAGCTGTCCGCTGTTTTTAAACTTTCTGCTATTTTCTTGAGTGTTTCATTATTTTTGGGTGTTAATTGACCATTTAAAAGAATTACGCCTTCATCAGGGCAATAATTTCGAGAAGAATAGGTATAAATTGATGAATTATCTACTTCATAAAGATTTATTTCTTTGGTTGGGAAAAAATCTAAAGTACTTGGGCGATTGCCTAATAAAAGCTTATGCATATTCTGTGCTTTATCATAAATAATGGCAAAAATAGTGCTCTCTTCATAACTAGATAAAGGTTCCCAAATATCATCATAATTAGAAGAAAAAAGATTGATGGTTCTTTTTAAATTATCTTCTTCTAGGTAAAAGCAAAACTTGCCATGTTTAGTATCGACATTTGCCCAAGCCCTTTTTCTTACAACTTCGCCTTTTAAATCATCTAATTTTAAGTAATCTTTCTTTATTTTAGAATTATAATCAATTTCTTCATTATTAAAAGTAACCGTGGTATTATAATCCATGTTATCATCCGCCGGAATACCGCTGTAAAAAACGATTTTTTCTCCAGTACTTTGATTAACAAATGTAATTGACTTAAAATTAGATTGACTATCAACATAGGAGTCAGTTATTTGGATATTACTCGCTTCTTCTAAAGTAACATCAAGACCATATTTCTTTAAAATTTCTTGCTTTTTTTGACTAATATTTCTCTTTTCCATAAAGTACCCTCTATTTGTTAATTTTTCTAGCTAAACCTTTTTCTACTTCTTTTTTTCCTATTAAATTACTTGTAGAGATACTAAAAGTTTCAGACATATTTTCAATTAACTTTTCAACAAATTCAGTTAAATTGCTTTTTTCAATTATTTCTTTTAATTCTTGATAAGAAACATTCGCTAGTGTATTAGTTAAAGTATTAAAATCACTAGTATGAACATTAATATATGTAACTAATTCCGTAATAAAACTTTCTTTTAATTCCTTATCAATATCCATTAATTCTAAAGAAGCTATTATTTTTTCAAAATCATCTTTAGTAAATTTACCATCAGTTAAAGAGATGATATTTACAGTTTCTTTTTCTTCTTTTTTATGTTTTCTTCTATTTAAGATATTATAAATGACTTTTATTTCATAACCATTTTTTAAAACAACAATAGTATCAGCAGCACCATAATAAATTTTAGAAGATACTTGCTCTTTTTCATATTCATCTACTTCTAAATTGGCAAAACAATCCGGCAAAAAATGTCTAATATTAGCTGTTTTAATATTACCATCTAAAATAACTGCTCCTCTAAAACCTAAACTATCAGCATAATCACCAATACAATAAATTGAACCATCATCTGCACTTTTTTTTACGTCTTTCTCAAATAATGTGCCAAAATTCCAGATATTTCGTCTTGGATTTTGAAATATGTTATCAACATAACCATAAAGCCATTGATTAAAATCACCAGCAGACGAATATTTAAACTTTAAAACGCCAAAATATGGATAGGCGTATTCAAAATAAGGATTATTAAGCTTATCATTATCATGAGTTACATTATATAAAGTAAGATCACGATGTGGTCCAAAGTTTAAATTAGAAAACTGTTCATTTGCTTCTAAACAATAAGTTCCATACTTAGTGGTAACATCGGCATAACATCGAGAATATAATAAATTATTTTCTCTTAAGTCACTAATCTTTTTAGTAACTTCAATATAATCTACGGAGCTAGTTACACTATAATATTCTTCTTCAATAATCCCAGTCGTAAGATTCTCTTTTTTAAAACAAATGGCATTTTTCTTAAAATATTGTCTAAAGCCAAATGATCTTTTTAAAGTATAAAGACAATTATTCTCTTTATCTAAATACTTTACTTTGCCATCTCTTTCTAAAATAAATTTAAGATCTTCTCTTGACATCTTAAAAATTTCGCCAAAATCATTAAAATTATTAGTTTTTTGTTCTTTTTCCATAATTTTCTCCTCTTATAGTTTTCTATTATAACATAAGAAAAAAATAATTACTATCTTAAATTCTCTAGTAATTCTTCTTTTTTCATAGTACTATAACCTTTAATACCTGCTTCTTTAGCCATTGCTTTTAATTCAGTTAAAGTTTTAGTACTTAAATCTTCTTTTTTAGTAGTTTTTTTAGTTTCTTTTACTTCTTCTTTTACAGTTTTTGGAGCACTTACTTTACCATTTAGGGCATCATTTGCTACTTTAACAAGTTCTGTAAAAGATTTTGGATCGTTAATTGCTATTTCAGATAACATTTTACGATTAATTGTAATACCAGCTTTATTTAAACCAGCAATAAATTTAGAATAGCTGATATCATTCATACGACATGCTGCATTAATTCTTGTAATCCATAATTTACGGAAGTTTCTTTTATTTTGTCTTCTATCTCTAAAAGCATAAGCTCCACTATGGAATAATTGTTCTTGAGCAGTCTTATATAATCTATGTTTACTACCAAAATAACCTTTTGCTTGTTTTAAAACTTTACGTCTTCTATTTTTTGATACGTTTCCGCCTTTAACTCTTGCCATTTTTCTTCCCCCTCACTAGATAACAGATTTTAATCTGCTAGCTTCTCCTTTCGCTAAAACTCCTTTATTTCTTCTTTGGCGTACAGCTTTTGAAGAATCTTTACTTGTTTTATGATTACCATTACCTTTTTTATAAGTAAGGGTACCATTCTTCTTTACTTTAAGCACTTTACTACTTGCTTTATGTGTTTTTTGTTTTCCCATAATTAATTCTCCTTCTACTACTTATTTTTTAGGTGCTATTAGCATAGACATTTGTCTACCTTCTAATTTCGGTTCAGCTTCAATTTGACCAAATTCAGCTAAACTTTCAGCAAACTTTAATAAGACATCTTTGCCTAATTCGGTATGGGCCATTTCACGGCCTTTAAATCTAATAAAGGCTTTGATTTTGTGGCCTTTTTTTAAATAATCGCTCGCATTTTTAACTCTTGTTTCAAAATCATGGACATCAATTCTAACTGATAAGCGATATTCTTTGATATCTTTATTACTTTCTCTTTGTTTCTTTTGCGTTTCTTTTAACTTTTTTTGTCTTTCATAACGATATTTATTATAATCCATTATTTTAGCTACCGCTGGTGTACTATTTTCGCTCATTAAAACTAGATCAAGTCCAGCATATGATGCAAGGGTTAGAGCATCTTCAATTTTTTTGACACCCATCTTTTCCCCATTTGGTCCAATTACCATAAGTTCTGCTACTCTAATTTGTTCATTAATAGGTAGCTCTTCTGTTTTTGCTATACAAAGCACCTCCAATAATTAAAAAGTGAGTATAATCTATACCCACTATAAAACCATATTAATAAATAATTATTTTTATCGGCTTTTTACCCATTACTATGGTAATCGGGTGGATATAAATCGCTTTCCTTTTTAACAACATCAATATCTTAACACTATAATATATGAATTGTCAAGCATTTTATGC
>CANRLB010000002.1 GCA_947631365.1 uncultured Bacilli bacterium
GCTTTAATAGGTCATGAATATAAATGCATAATAGATAATAGAACTTATAAAATAGATTTATTATTTTTTAATTATAAAATAAATGCCTTTGTTGTAGTAGAAGTAAAGATAAAAGAATATAATTCTAAAGATAGAGGACAAATAGAGTTTTATATGGATTATGTTGATAAGAATATTAAAGAAACATATCATAATAAAACAGAAGGTATATTAGTAGTTAGAGAAAAGAATAAATTAGTTACTAAATATATTTCTAATAATAATTTATATATTACTACTTATTTATTAGAAAATAAAAATGTCCAAAATGGCAAATAATAGTAAAATTTATATATTATTTCTTGACATAATATGCTAAATTAGGTAAAATCTAATTAAAGAAAGAGAAAGAAGGTATATATTTATGTTATTAGGAACTTTTTGCAGAGAAACTGCTAATTTATGGCAAATTCTTGGATATGTTGTTATGATTCTAAAAATTGCTATTCCTTTAATATTAATTGTAATGGGAATGGTTGATTTAGGAAAAGCTGTAGTGTCAAGCGATGAAAAGGCTATTAATAAATCTGTAAGTTCTTTAATAAAAAGATTTATTGCTGCAGTGGTTGTATTCTTTATTCCTACTATAGTTAGTGCTATATTTAATATATTAGGCTTAGTAAATACATCTGCAGGTTCAGATTACAATGTTTGTGTACAATGTGTAACAAATGTTGGAAGTTGTGATACAAGTCAAGTTGTTGGAAATATACCAACAGAATAAAGATATTATTGAAATATATTAATTAAAATAGTGTTAACAAAGTTGACACTATTTTTTTGTTTTAATTTAATATTTACAATATACATGTTATAATTTAAATGGGTGAGTTTATGAAAAAAAATGAAGCAATTGCTATATTTTGTTTACTATTAATGATATTAATAGTTTTTACATTATGCTCATCTATATATTTAAGTAAAAAACAAGTTAATAAAAATATAATTTTGGCTACTTCACAGCAACAAAATGTTGATGGAGGGAGCACTAAAAGTTATACTTTAACTCAAGAACAAGTAGAAGAAGAATTAAAAAAATTAAAAAAACCACCAACATATGATGAGTTAGTAAAGTTAGCAAAAGATAAATATGGCATGAGTGAAGAGGTATTCCAAGTTGCATTTGGCTGGCAACTTAATGAAGGTTATGATAATGATGATCATTATTTAGGCTATTTATGTGGTAGTGTGGGCTTAAATCATTATATGGGACTAGGTAAAACAACTCCAGAAGCTTTAGCGGCTTCCATAGCTGGTGCTGATCATAGGCCAATTTATTATGCAAGTTCATTACAAGGAAAAGCAATTAATGCTAAAAACCATCCTGAATCAAATGTTGACTTTTTTAATGGAATGTATCTTGTTTTAACATTCCCTGCTGATAATGCTCATGATTGCGATGGAGTATCAGATTATAGCGGACTTGGTGGAAAGATAATTTATTCTTCTGTTAATGAAGGGTATAAAATTAATATTTGGGAGAACTGGTTTGATGGATTTAAACATTGGAATGCTGATGGTAAGTATACATCTAGTTCTGGTTCAGTTTTAGGTGGTGGAAAAGATACGGGTACAGTTGTATTAGAAAAAATTGATCCAAGAGTAGACTATGCAGATTTATGTAAATCAGGCGGTTTTAGAAGAGCATCAAAAATAGCTGGTATAATTATTTTAGTAGCTAAATGGTTAGCACCACTTATTTTAATAATTGTTGGTATGACCGATTTTATAAAAGCTTTAGTATCAAATGAAGAAGATTCTTTAGGTAAAGCTACTAAAACATTTATTATAAGAATGGTTATTGCGATAATAACACCTTTTATTCCTGGATTATTATATTATTTGGCTGATTATTTAATTGGAGATCTAAAAGATGAAAATGGTGAACTTGTTTCATGTACAGAATGTTTAAGTAATCCATTTAGTTGCGAAATAAAAAAAGATGAATAGAAAAATTAAAAAGTATAGGTGGTTAGTCTGAAAAAATATTTTAAATTAATTTTAATAAGTATGTTTATAATTTTTGTTACTTTACCAAAAATTGTTTTTGCAATTCAAATAATTGATTTTTCTAGTACCCATACAAAAAGAATAGTTACATTAGATAATGGGAAAACTTTAGTAATTTATGTTCCCAAAAATAAATCATATAAAAATATTTTAGTCCATTTTCACGGATTTGGCGATAATAATTTAAATACACCTAGTGTAGATGCTATGGAAACAGCTATAAAAGAACATAATTATTCCAATACTGTGGTATTTTTTCCAGTTGATGGTATTTGTCGTAATGTAGAAAGTGCAAGTGTTATTAATAATACAGTTAATTTAGTTTATAAAAAATATAATGAATTTTTAAGTGACAATAATATTAGTAATTATAATTTGTCTGTTAGTCAAGTTTCAGGAACTAGTGATGCTGCTAATACATTTATAAATTTGATAAGTAATAAAAAAATCAGTTTATTTTTATTTGATAGTTATTTACCAAATTATTATTATAGTAATGATGCTTTAAATAAAGTAAATAATTTAATTATGTTAAGTGAATTATCTGGTGGTGATTATTTAGGTTCTGCTAAAGATATTGGTAAAAGATTTAAAGAGATTAATAAAAATGGATTATTAGTACATTATGCAGATAGTGTACAAAATCATGCTTTAGCAGACGATAAAGGGCTTAGTTTATTATATCCTGATTTTATCAAAAACGGAAAGCTTGGTGATAACTATTCAAGTGAATCTCTTAAACTTTTAGATAGTTCTGGGACAGGCAATTTAGACGCAGGAACAACGCCAGGTACCAGTAATCCTAGTTCAGGAACAACATCAGGTTCATCAAGTGGACAAACAAGTACACCAACTACCCCAAGTGAAGAAGATAATACAGTACAAAGTGGAGGGAAAGATACAGGAACAATACCAGTAGAAGAAAATTCACCACGTTTAGAATATGATAGTATATGTAGAACCGAAGGATTTATGACAGCATCAAAAATAGTAGGTATAATAATATTAGTAGCAAAGTGGTTAGCGCCATTAATATTAATAATAATGGGAATGATAGACTTTTTTAAAGCGGTGATATCAAGTAGTGATAAAGCATTAAGTGATGCAACTGGAACATTTATTAAAAGAATGATAATAGCTATAATAATACCAATAATACCAGGATTATTACATTATTTAATCGGATTTTTGGTAGGAATATATTCCGAAGAAACAGAAGAAAAATTTGAATTATGTACAAATTGTGTGAACAATCCATTAGATAAAAAAGCATGTGATATTGAATTATATGATTATGATAATCAAAGAGGGGAAAAAGATAATGGTGAATAAGTATGAAAAAAAATAAAGCAATAACTATATTTTTATTATTACTAATAATTTCAATAATTTTTGCTGTATGTATAAATTTATATATGAATAAAAGCATAAATATTGATAAAGCCTTAGCAGCTGTAGTTGCTCCTAATGTTCCAGAATCAAGTTCTTCAAGATTTGTAGGGTCATTAGATTCCACGGCATATTATTCTAATGTAAGTTCATGTGATATGTCGGTGCCATCTGATTATTTTGGTAAATATAATGTTAGTAGTGAAGATGGTCGTAAAACAACTTCTGGTTGTGTATATTATAAAAGTATGTCCCGTACTCCTAAAATTGGATGTAGTTCGGGATATTTACCAACTAAAATAAGTGGTAAAGATAGACAAAATAATAATAAAGAATATACAATATATGTTTGTAAAAAAATAAATAGTAAAATTCGTTATCTTACCACATTTTCAAGTGTTGATTATGCCGATGTCAGTGAGTGTGGCGATGGTGGAATTAAAGATTATGTTGGCGATGAAAATGAATCATATATTATTTATGGTTGTGCATATAAATCTAGTGGAACTTATAATATTAAATGTTCAGCAGATGGTTATACTACAAAAATGTATATAGGTAAGGATTTAAAAAATAATAATGAACAAATGAAGATATATTTATGTCAAAAGGATAGTAGTAATCAAGAATCAAATAATACAGGTGGTAATCCTAGTTCAGGAACAACATCAGGTTCATCAAGTGGACAAACAAGTACACCAACTACCCCAAGTGAAGAAGATAATACAGTACAAAGTGGAGGGAAAGATACAGGAACAATACCAGTAGAAGAAAATTCACCACGTTTAGAATATGATAGTATATGTAGAACCGAAGGATTTATGACAGCATCAAAAATAGTAGGTATAATAATATTAGTAGCAAAGTGGTTAGCGCCATTAATATTAATAATAATGGGAATGATAGACTTTTTTAAAGCGGTGATATCAAGTAGTGATAAAGCATTAAGTGATGCAACTGGAACATTTATTAAAAGAATGATAATAGCTATAATAATACCAATAATACCAGGATTATTACATTATTTAATCGGATTTTTGGTAGGAATATATTCCGAAGAAACAGAAGAAAAATTTGAATTATGTACAAATTGTGTGAACAATCCATTAGATAAAAAAGCATGTGATATTGAATTATATGATTATGATAATCAAAGAGGGGAAAAAGATAAAGAAACAGCAAATAGCCAAAAAAAGTAATCTTGAAAAAAAGATTACTTTTTTTGGCTATATATTTTTAAAAATACTAATAGTAAATTGAAACAATATATGTTAAACTTAAAAGGTAGAAAATAGTTTTTGGATGATGTATATGAAAAAAATATTTATTTATATATTTTTGATTATGAGTCTTAATTTTTTTGTTATAGTTAAAGCAAAAGAATACAAATTAGACAATAATGGTAATTATTATGTTAAAGAAGCAGTTTGTATGTATAAAATGAAAGATAAAGATTATAAAGATTATAAATTTGAAATTCATTTTAAAAATGCAAAAATAAGTGCTGTTTTTGAATATAGAAAAGATAAAATTTATGAATATGATAGTGAAAAAGTTTTTAAAGACTTAACTTATAAGGAATTCTTTGCTAATAAACAATTTTCTTGTTTTAAAACTTTATATATTGATGTGTTTGGTGTTTCTTCTGTTCCAATTGATGGAACACCTAATATAGCAAAAAATAGTGATATAATCATTAGTCATCCAGATTTTAAAGAAGCAAGTTGGATTTCTGAAGAATCATATATTTCTTATGAAGAAGCAAAAGAGGGAGAGAAAACTGAAAATAAAAATGCATCACTAATTTGCCATTATACAAAACAAACTTTAAATAGTGCTGGTTCAAATAATCAGGCAAAAGCTCCACAATCTATAGATTATATAAAATATTCAGATAATACAATGGATCTTGTTGATTCAAACAATAAAAAATATACTTTAGCATCTGGTTCAAAAAAAATTAATAAATGTGATATTAATAATAATTTACAAATGTTTATTAAAGTAGTTGATGATAAATATAAAATTGTAGATAGTTGTTCAGATAATAATGGTGATTGCATAATTTATGTTTTATCTGCTTATAATGGACAGGGAACTGCAGGATTGAAACCTGATGGAACATCACCTAGTGATACACAATTGGCAGATCCTAGTGAAGTTCCAGAGGTACCTGATATAGAACCTGAATTACCAAATATAACGGAATGTAGTCTTTTATTAGGAAAGCCAGAAGACCCGGGAACACCAGCATTTTATTTGCTAACAGCATTTCATATAATAAAATATGTAGCATTAGTTTTAATGATAGTATTATCAGTAATGGATTTTACTGGAGCGATAGCACAACAAGATAAAGATGTAATGGCAAAAATATTAAAAAAATTAATGAAAAGATTTATATTATGTATAATAATATTTTTACTTCCATATTTATTAGATATATTATTAAATTATTTAGTTGAAAGACAAACTGATTTATGCGGTCTAAATTAAAAATATTAGTGGTATTTTATAAAAATATATGTTAGAATAAAAATATAAATAATGGTTTTTGGAGCGATTTTTATGAAGAAAGAGTTTAGATATATATTTTTATTTATGATCATTATTGTTATTTTTACAAATAATAAGGTTTTAGCTTTTTCATTTAATAGTAATTCTCATATAAATATTTTATCCCCAAAATATAATATAACACGATTAGCTAATGAAAATAAATGTGACAAAGGTTATTATCAAGTTGGGAATAGTAATGTATGCGAAATAGTATATGATGGAATATCTGGATATGTTTATTATGATAATACAACTGGCCAATTTGTTGACAATTGTTCAAGTTTTGCCAATAAAAAACACAATGATGGGGTGTGGAAAGAAACTTGTCTTGCAGAAAATCCAACAGATATGAATAGTAGTTGCATTTGTCAATATTATATTCCAAATAGTGGGGGACCTGTTCATAATGATGAATATGATGATTATGATGTAGCTGATAGTGCATTTAATCCGGTAAAACCAGATACTACAGTGCCAATTATACCTAGTGATAATTTTAATGAGATACCAGATATAACGGAATGTAGTCTTTTATTAGGAAAACCAGAAGATCCAGGAACACCAGCGTTTTATTTGTCAACAGCATTTCATGTAATAAAATATGTAGCATTAGTTTTAATGATAGTATTATCAGTAATGGATTTTACTGGAGCGATAGCAAAACAAGATAGAGATGTAATGGCAAAAATATTAAAAAAACTAATGGTGAGATTTATATTATGTATAATAATATTTTTACTACCATATTTATTAGACATATTATTAAATTATTTAGTTGAGAGACAAACTGATTTGTGTGGTATAAAGTAGGTGATTAAATGGATTTTATTACGAAACTTGGATTATGGCTTATTACACCACTTTTTAAATTATGTGCTTTTGCTTTTAAAATTTTTATGATTTTAGCTCAAAGTGATGTATTAAGAGAAGTTAAATATGATAAATTATTAACAAATTTTTATATTATTTTAGGATTAGTAATGCTTTTCATTATGGCATTTGCTCTTTTACGTGGTATTGTTAATCCAGATGATCAAAAACAAGGAACAACTGCTGTTAAAAATATTATAATAAATTTTGTTATATCATGTATAATGTTGGGATTTTTGCCAACTATTTTTCCATTTATGTTTGATGTACAAGATTCCATATTAAGGTATAACGTTATTGGTGGCTTTTTTGGCTATGGTTATACTGGAGGTAAAGAATTAGAGGATTCTACTAATACTAATGAAATAGAAGCAAGTGCTTATAGATTAGTAAATGGTATTTTTACAGCATTTTTTAATGTAAGTGATGGTTATTGCACGAACTTTTTATCTGATGGTACAAAAACAGGTGATTCAGATGAGACTTTTGATGGCAAAGCTTCAGAATTAGTAGCGTGTCAAGAATCTTTAACTTCTGGCAAAAACATAACTGAAGGTTCAAATACATACAAAGATAATTTTTTAACTTACAAATTATATGTTGATGCAACTGGTCAATTTGGTGTATATAGTGCATTTAGTGATCAAGCTGCTGAAGGTAATATAGAATTTAATTTTCTTGCCTTATTAGTAGCAGGTTTACTTTTATTATATGTTGGAGTTTCTTATTGTTTTGATATGGGACTTAGATTAATAAAATTAATTTTTTATCAATTAATAGCCCCAATTCCAATATTTTTAAGAGTTGTGCCTAATAGTAAATTAAGTGGAACTTTTAATCAATGGCTTAAAGTTACTTTAACTTGTTGGATGGAAGTCTTTGTTAGAATATTTATATTTTGTTTTTGTACGTGGTTATGCTCAGCATTATTAAGCACAGACTTTTTAACGGTAGATGTACTTGAATATGGTAAATTAACAGGATTAGTTACTCAAGCGTTTATTTTAATGGCTGTTGTAATGTTTATGAAGAGATCACCAAAATTAATATCAGAAATAACTGGTATTGATTCAGGTAATATGAAACTTGGAATTAGAGAAAAACTTAAAGATGGAGGAGCTTTTGTTCTTCCAAATGCTGTTGGTGGTGCAATAGCAGGAGGCGTTTCAGGCGGTGCTTTATCAGCATTTACTGGTGCTTTATCAGGTGCTAAACATGGCTGGAAAAACGCTGACTTAAATGGAATTGGAAATGCATATGCCAAGGGATATAATTATAGAGAGGCAAGAAGACTTGGAGCTTCTCCAGTACAAATATGGGCTGATAAATTTAGAAGAGGATTAGGATTACCTACTTGGGTAGAAATGCAGGATGAAAGAATTAAGAGAAGAACTCAACCAGTTACAAATAATTCTGATTCAACTATACAATATAATCTTAATGGTGAAACTATAGAAATAAAACCAGGTCAAAATGTAAATTTAACATATGAAGGACAAGAGGCAATTGCGACACGTAAAGCTGAATTAGAAAGTGCAATTAGTGATGTTAGAAATCTTATTGAAAGACTTACTAAAGAGGTTGATGAAAGAAAAACTATTTCTGAAATAGTATCTTTAGTAGAAAATGAAGCTTTTGGTGATATGGATAAAGGTAAAGTTAGAGGAATAACTTTTGGAATTGCTAGAAGTGTAATAGAAGACAATGGAAAATATTATATTGAAGATGATAATGGTGGAACATCAGTTGGCTTTGGTATTGGTGATACTATAAATGTTGGAGGTCAAGATTATACAATATCAAAAGTTGCAAATGGTAGAGCTTATTACAAAGATAGTTCAGGTAAAGAAAAAGTAATAGAAGAACAAGCATATTTCAACGGATCATATGATTCATTTAAAAAATGGGTAGAAAAGCAAACTCCTGATATGATTGAAAGAATTAATACTGAAGAAGCAAGATTAAATACAGCAAAAAGTTATATTAATGATCAATATAATGATAAAAGCAATAACGAAATTAAAAATACTTTTGAAAATGGCTTTAGAAGATTAGCAGAACAACAAAATGGTATTCAATTTCAAAAATATGTTGTTGATGGAAATGGTAGATACGAATTTAATGTAGATGGTAGCAGAAAAGTATCAACAGAAACTGTTAAGGTCGAAAAATCTATAGATGGAAGTTATAAAGCATATAGAATTGATGAGTCAGGAAATAGTACTGAAATTACTGGTAATGCTTATGATGTATTTGATCAATTAAAGAAGATTGTTAAAGAAGACGCACGGGTTAAAAATGATGAGGCAACGTTAGCCCGTGAAAGTATTAAAGGTCAAGAAGATGAAATTAAAGCTATTGATTGGGTTAATTCTTCAATTGAAAAAGCACAGGCTAAAGAAAAAAGTTCTCCAGGATATAAAGCTAGAACAGCATCACAAAATTATGTTAATAAAAACAATGGAAAATAATATATAAAGGAGGAATAGAAAGGTGAATAATTATATAATACCGGCTAATACAAAGAAGTCACAATTGATATTGGGTTTCTTTACACCAATAGATTTAATTATATTTACTGTTGGTTGTATATGGACATTAATAATGGTACTGATTGTTAAAAATGTAAATTTACCAATTTTAATACTAATGTTTTTACCAGGTTTAGTCGCAGCATTCTTAGTAATGCCAGTACCACATTATCATAATGTTTTACAACTTTTAACGAATATATTTAATTTCTATACAAATAGAAGAAGATATTATTGGAAAGGATGGAGTATGTATGAAGAATTCGGCACCACAAATGACAAACGATAGTAAATATACTAGTACTTGGTTACCTATTAGGCAAATAATGAATGGGATGATTCAACTAGATGATGGCACTTATGTAACTGGTGTTAAAGTTCAACCCAAAAATATATTTATTATGGGTGCTCAAGCTCAAGATAATATGGTTTATAATTTAAGAAATTTCTATAATACAATAGATTATGAATTCTGGCTTATTATTGCTGATCGTCCTGTGGATATTAATTTATATTTAGCTGAATTACAAAAATTATATAATAATTCTACTAGTAATGAAGCAAGAAAATTAATTATGCAAGATATTAATAAAGCTAATCAATTTATGAGTGTAGAATACAATGTTGTTGATACAGAATATTACTTAATATTCCAAGAAAAGAAATTAGAAATTCTACAAAAGAAACTTCACAATATGATAAGTGGTCTTGCTAATGCTGGATTACAATCAAGTCAAACTAGTAATGGTGATTTAAGAATTATTCTAGATAATTTATTAAATGGTGGAGAAGCCATTAATTTTGGGACGGTGATGAGTTAATGAGTAATGTTAAAAATGCAATTGCTCCACGTGGTATGGAGTTTAAACCTACTGAATTTAGAATTAGTGGTAAATATTCTACTATTATAACTATTGTAACTTTTCCTAAAAATATCTATGTTGGTTATTTATCAGATATAACTAATATATCTGGCGTTAAAGTTGTAGTTAAACATATTCCAATTCAATTTCAAGTACTTCAAAAAATGATTAATAAAGAAATTGCGGATTTAAAAACTAGATATCAATCAGAACATGATCAAACATTACAAGAAAAGATTCGTCAAGACTATGAATCATTAGAGCAATTTATTGGTATGCTTGCATCAACTGATGCTCGTATATTTGATTTTCAAATGCATTTAATGCTTACTGCTGATAGTAAAGAAGAACTTGATAACAAAAAAATGGAAGTTAAAAGTTACTTAAATGCTATGGGTATGGGTGGAGTATCTTTAATGTTTGAACAAGAAAAGGTTCTTAAAAGTATTGTACCAATATTCCCTCCTCAAGATATTGAAACTAGAATTGGTACCCCAATTCCATCAATTACAGTGGCTGCTATGTATCCATTTGTTTTCGATAGCATCAAAGATCCAGGATTATCTTGTTTATTTGGCGTAGATTTCTCTGGTGGTGTAGTTTTATTTAATCAATTCTTATATCAAATAAGAAAAGAAAATAACCGTAATAATGCGAATATTATTTTGCTTGGTACATCAGGGAGCGGAAAATCAACTGCTGCTAAACTATTACTTCGTACGCATTTACGTAATGGCTGTAAGGTTGTAGCAATTGACCCAGAAGGTGAACTTGGTGATATGGTTGAACTTATGGGTGGCGATTTTATTGATCTAGGTAAAGGTGGGCAATTTGGTATGATTAATCCCCTTGAAATTGTTATGGATGTTGATGAAGAAGAAATATCACAAGGTTTAGGTTATACTGTTTTAACTAGAACTTTACAACAAATAAAAGCATTCATGAAATATTATAATCCATCTATTGAAGAAGATGTTTTAACATTATTTAGTGAAGTAGTTCAAGATACTTATAAGAGATTTAAAATAGATTTTGATACAGATTTTACTAAATTAACTCGTGAAGATTATCCAACATTTGATGATGTCTATGCTACTATTCAAGGAAGACTTCTATCAATGGTTGAAGCAACTCATGAGAGAGATGTAATGGAACGACTAGAACTTAAAGTAAGACCTTTAGTTAAAGAACTTAGATATTACTTTACTGGTAAAACAACTTTACAAATTAATAGTGATTTTATTGTATTTAATATCAAAGAACTTATGAATAGTGATGAAAATATTAAAAATGCCTTATTCTTTAATATATTGAAATTTGCTTGGGGCTTATGTCTAGATAAAGATGTAAATACAGTTATGATGGTTGATGAAGCACATGTTCTTCTTGCAACTCATAATGAACTTGGTGCTGAATTCTTAGCCCAAATTCAAAGACGTAGTCGTAAGTATAATACGGGAACAATTGTTATTACCCAACAACCAACTGATTTTGCAGCCCCAAATATTATTCAACACGGTAAAGCTATATTTGATAATGCTTCTTACTATTTAATTATGGGACTTCGTAAACAAGCAGTTGATGATCTAGCTCAATTGATTGACTTAAATGAAAGTGAAAAAGAAGGAATTAAATATTTTCCTCAAGGACAAGGTTTATTTGTTTGTGGTAACAGAAGAATGCGTATTAATGTCGTAGTTACACAAGAAGAACTAGATTCTTTTGGCGCCGGTGGTGGTTATTAGATAAAAATTTCACATAAATATGTGAAAATTTTTTATTTTTTTCACATATTTATGTGAAAAAAGTTGACAATAAAATAATAATAAGATAAATTATAAATGGTGATTGTTATGAAAAGGGATTTTTATAAAGTATTAGAAGATTGGCAAAAAAACGATATAGAAACACCTCTTATGGTAATTGGAGCAAGACAAGTAGGTAAAACATATATAATTGATGAGTTTTGTAAAAATAATTTTAATGATTATATATATATAAATTTAAAAGATAATAAAGAAGTTTGTAAAATATTTAAAGAAGATGAAGATTTAGATATTATAGTTAAAAATTTACAAATGTATTTAAATCGAAAAATAAAAGAGAATACGATTATTTTTATTGATGAAATTCAAGAATCAGAAGAAGCAATCGCGGCTTTAAAATATTTCTGTGAAAATGAATTTCCTTATAAAATAATTGTTGCTGGTTCTTTACTTGGTGTTAAATTAAAAAGATTTAGTAAATCATTTCCAGTTGGTAAAGTATTAATACATCATATGTACCCTTTAAGTTTTAAAGAATTTCTAATGGCTTTAAAAAAAGATGAATATATAGAGTTAATTGAAAAAAGTTTTCAAAATAATAAACCATTACCAGAATATTTTCATAAAGAATTATTAGATATATATAGACATTTCTTAATAACTGGTGGTATGCCCCAAATGGTAAATAGTTATATAAATAATAAAGGTGAGATAACTGAAAATATTATTTTAAAAAGTATTATTGAAGCATATCTAGCTGATATGCAAGAACAAACTAAAAATGCTTCTGAAACAAATAAAATAGCTAAAATGTATTTAAATATTCCAAGTCAACTTGCCAAAGAAAATAAAAAATATCAAATTAGTAAAATTGATAAATATGCAAGATTCAGAGATTATGAATCTGCTATGGAATGGCTTTTAGCAAGTAATTTAATAATTCCTTGTTATTATGTTAATCGTTTTGAAACTCCGCTTAAGGCATTTATGGATGATACTAATTTTAAAATATATATGAGTGATGTAGGATTGCTTACTGAAAATTTAGGTATACCTTATAATAATATATTACTAGATAATGATTTTATGTTTAAAGGAGCCATTGCCGAAAATTATGTAGCAACCGAATTACAAAAAAATAATGTTAATTTATATTATTATCAAAAACCTCAAGTAATGGAAGTTGATTTTTTAATAGATATTAATGATGGCATAATTCCTATCGAAGTAAAAGCATCAGATCGAGTAAAAAGTACTAGTTTAAATAAATTCATGCAAACAGAGAAATTAAAATTAGGTTATAGAATATCTACTAAAAATTTTGGCTTAGAAAATAATATTAAATCTATACCTTTATATGCTGTATTTTGCATTAAATGATTAAAATAAGAACAATATTTTTTTCTTGTTTTGTAAAGTAATTCTTTCTCATTTTGTAAAATAAAAATTGCTTTTTTTGTAAAATAGTAATATAATAAATAAAAAGAAAAAGGAGAAATGTTATGAAATATTTACCACGGATTGTTGATGAAGAAATTGACGAAATAATGGAAATTATGGGCGCTGTTTTAATTGAAGGGTGTAAGTGGTGTGGCAAATCCACCACCGGAATGCATCATGCTAAAAGTGTTATCGAATTTCAAAATCCTGATAAAAAGCAAGAATATGATGAAATAAAAAATACTATGCCTTCATTATTTCTAAAAGGAGAAAAGCCAAGAATGTTTGATGAATGGCAAATGTATCCAGTTGTATGGGACGCCATAAGAACAGATGTAGATCATTCAAGAAGAAAAGGCGAATATATTTTAACTGGTTCAGCTAGACCTAGTGAAGGTGAAACTATGCATACTGGAACAGGAAGAATATCAAGAATATTAATGCGCCCAATGAGTCTATATGAATCAAATGAATCAACAGGAGAAGTATCTTTTAGCGATATTCTAAATGGTAAAGATATTTCTGGAGTTTCAAAATTGTCACTAGATGATTTAGCTAGTGTTATTGTAAGAGGTGGTTGGCCATATTCGCTTACAATTAAAGGAAATGCTAAATATAAAATAGCTGAAGAGTATGTAAAGGCCTTGGTTAGAGAAGAAGTTAAAAATGTTGATGGTGTAGAAAGAAATCCTGAAAAAATGCAAAATGTTTTAAGAAGTTTAGCAAGAAATATATCTACACCAGTAGCAAATTCTACTTTAGAAGAAGATGTTAAAAATTCATTTAATAAAGAAATATCTAGACCAACTTTGAATGATTATTTAAATACTTTAGAAAAATTATATGTAATTGAAAATGTTAACGCCACTAATTTGAATTTTAGAAGTAAAACAGCCATTAGAACAAAACCAAAAAAATATTTTGTTGATCCTTCTTTAGCAACAGCAATACTTGAAATGAGTCCCAATGACTTAATAAATGATTTAAATACTTTTGGTTTCTTATTTGAATCTTTATGTATGCGAGATTTAAAAATATATACAGAAAAATATGGTGATATATCATTTTATCGCGATGAAAAAGATTTTGAAATTGATGCAATACTTAGAACTAAAAGTGGTAAATGGGGTGCAATTGAAATAAAATTAGGTTCTGGTTATATTGATGAGGCTGCTAAAAATCTTTTGAAATTTAAAGATAGAATAGATATTAAATCATGCGGAGAGCCATCATTTTTAATGGTTTTAACTGGTAGTAGTTATTCCTATAAAAGAGATGATGGAGTTTATGTTGTTTCAATTGGCACACTAAAAAATTAATTATAAGTAATGGTTTTACTCATTTAAACTATTGCTTTTTTTTAGGTGAGATATATGATAAAATAATAAATAGAAGAAGGTGGTAAAATGGATTCAAATAACTTTGATGATGAAATTGAAGAATTAGATGAAGAACCTAGTACCACTCAAGAAATTTCCGATTTAGAAACCCCTTTAGAAACACCTGAAGAATATATAAATGAAAATTATGATGAATCTTATGAAAATTCTTATAATCGTCCTAAATTTGGTGAAAGAGAATATAAAAATGCTAAAGATGAAAACGGACATCATGATAAAGATTATTATAAAAAAAGAGGCCAAGAATTAGATGAAAAAGTAAGTAAAGCAAAAGAAGAGAAAGATAGAGATTGGAAAACAGACAAAGAAGATGCTGATAAAAATCAAAATAAAGAAAATATAGATGATAATAATAAAAGCGAAGAAAATAAAAATTTAGAAACTAAAGAAAAAGAAAATTTAGAACATAAACCAGAAGAAGAACGTCAAAATAAAAATAAATTTGATAGAGTAAGGGATAATTATAATTTAGAAAAAGCTAAATTTGAAAGGATGCAAAACAAATTAGATGGTATAAAGGCAAAAACATATCAAACAATGCATCCGATTGAAGCCGCCAAAGAAGAGGCAAAGGAAAAAGTTAAAGATGGAGCCAAAGCAGTAGGAAAAACTGCTGCTAAAGCAACAGGGAGAATGGTTGCAAATGGTGGAAAGGCTGTTATAAGTTTTTTATTATCTAATCCAATAGTTTTAGGAGCTTTAGCAGCAATAATAATATTATTTATCATCATTTTTATGCTTTTTTCCAATCCATCAGATGATGAAGATTTAGATTCATTAGGATATTTTGATACTACTTGTGATTTTAATTTAACAACAGTAGAATATTTATGTCCACCATATGAAGAAAATGCTAAAAAAATGAGTTTAAAAGATTATGTAATAGGGGTAGCTTATGGTGAATCAGAAGAAGAAAATTTTTCTGAAGCAGCTTTAAAAGCGTTAATGATAATTGTTAAAACTAATGCTTTAGCAGAAGGTAATTATGATAATGGCAGTGATAAAATTGTGAGGTTAAATTTATGTAATGTTATATATGAAGATGCTTATGAAGATCTTGCAGATGAAGAAGAAAATGAAGCTAAATCAGATAAAGTTAAAATTTTAGAACAATATTATAATGAAATAAATAATTTCTTATTTATTTCAGATTCTTATAAAAGAGAAATTACTAGCTTAGGAGACGAAGATGCTTTAGAATATAATGATGATATAATTGAAAAGTTAGCAGAAACAGATAAAAATGGCTATGAAGAAATACTTCAAGAAATATATGCTGTTAATGATGATGAAAAAAATGAAACAATTAAAATAGAAAATGATAAGCCATATCTTTTTATTGGGGACTCAAGAACAGTTGGAATGAGAGATTCAGTTAGTGAATTAGATAATAATAATACAGTAGCTGAGAGCTCAAAAGAATATAATTGGTTTGTAAATAATGCAATATCATCTGCCAATAGTATCTTTGATAAAAATGGAAATTCCTATAATATTATAAGTTGGCTTGGTGTAAATGATGCTGCAACTAGATCTAGAGTTAAAGATTATTTTAATAAATATAAAGAACTTGCTGAAGGGGATTGGAGTAAACACACAATATATGTTGTTTCCGTAGGCCCGGTAGGTCCAAATTATAGATATGAAGATCAATATGGTACTGTAATTACTAGTGAGGATTTAAACGAAGATATTAATTACTTTAATGATACAATGCGCCAATCAATTAGTGATGCAAAAATTAGTAATTTAAAATTTATAAATTTAAATTATAATATTACTACATATGATACTGCAAATCTACATTATGGTAATGATGATTATAAAAAAATATTTAGCGATATAATAAGTAAAATATATTCAAGTAAAACAATTAGTAAGACAAGAGCGTTATTTAATAATTCAGAATATTGTACATACTTTAATTATAGTAATGGTTGTGATTTAGGCTGGTGGTGGCCAATTGGAGAAAATGGAAATTTTAGTAAAGGCGCAATATTAAGGGGAGATCCAGCAACTGTTAGTGTAGGGAATGGCTTAGATTATGGTAATCGTTTTCATCCGATATATCATGAATGGAGATGGCATGATGGCGAAGATTTATATGCTACTATAGGAATGAATGTAATAGCTACGAGAAGCGGAACAATTGTTGTGGCTACTGATGGTGTTATAGATAATCCTCCAAATCAAGTTGGAGAAGGATGTGGCAACGAAATAGTTATTGATCATGGTGATGGATTTTATACTAGATATTGTCATTTAACAAAAGGTTCAGTTAATAAGTATTCTTCAGTTGGTATGACTGTTAGGCAAGGACAAATAATCGCTCAATCAGGAAATTCTGGAGGATCATTAGGACCACATTTGCATTTTGAAATTAGAGAAGGTGGAATGTTTTATAAAGAAACAACCAGAAATCCATTAGATTATATAAATCAAGAAAATCCTAGACCAACTGGCAATTGTAGGAGTTCTAAAGATTATTCTGAAGATAAAGAAGGCATATGCAAAGCTTTAAAAGATCAAGGATTATCAAATATAGCAGTTGCAGCCGTGTTAAGTAATATAAATGTAGAAACTGCTGGAACGTTTGATCCTAGTACAAATGGGCCAGATGGTAATGGTGGTAGAAGTTGGGGACTTGTACAATGGCATAATACTGCAACTTGTCCTGGTTATGATATATGTACACAACCAAATGTATCGGGTGAATTTTGCAATGCTAATGCGATGAAGTGCTATTGTAAACAAAATAATATGGAATGGGATACAGTAGAATGTCAAATTAGTTATTTAATGAAACAAGTTAATGAAAGAAGTTATTATTCAGAAGTATTAACTGGTAATTATGGTGTTGAAGAAATGGCAAATTTATTTTGTATTCGATTTGAAGTAGCTGCAGATTGCTATCCAAATAAATGGAGTGCTTACCGAACTGGACCAGCACAAGAATTTTTAAGATATGTTCAAAATGGTTGTAAAGAATAAGGAGATTGATAAATGAAAAATAATCAAAAAATAATCTTAATTTTAATTATTCCTATATTAATTTTTACTTCTTTTATAGCTGTTTTTATAAGTTCTAATATAAATGATGAAGATGAAAAAGTTAATAATACTTCTAATAAACCAATAATAAATAAGCAAATATCTAGATTAGCTGATTTTGATGAATTTTATGCTGTTCAAAATACTATTAATACAATATATTCCAATATTGAAAAACCTACTGAATTAATAAAATATTTTGATAATGATTATCTTACTGCTAATAATTTAAATGAAAATAATATATTAAATTTTTTAAATATTAATATGGATAATTATAGTATAACTATAGAAGAAATTTATTATAATGATAATAGTGATATAACATATTATTTTATTAAAGGTTATGTAATGGAATATTCTATGTTAGGTGATTCTAATTATTCTAAAAATAAATATTATCTTTTTATAGTTGATAATAATAATCATTATTCTTTAAGACTACTTGACAATGTAAGTAATTTAGAAGAATATGCTAACAATTATGACTTGAAAGAAATATCTATTAATAATAATAGTAAATTTAAGAAAAATAAAATAGAAGATAATACTAAAATAGCATCATATATAAACATTTTTAATAGTTTGATGTTTGCTGATAGTAATAAAGCCTATAATATGTTAGATGATGAAACTAAGAAAGATTATCTGAATATAAATAGTTTTAATAATGATCGAGAAAATATAAATAATAAATTATTTACTAAATTTTGGGCAACTAGTACTAAAGAAAATGATGATAATATAGTATATAAAGTTCAAGATAAAAATCATAATACTATAACTATTACTGAATATTATCCAAATGAATTTAAAATTGGATTCAAATTTGTTTAATTTGTTTTTGCTTATATTATGTATTTATAGTATAATAAGTTTGAATTGGGGAGATTTAAATGAAGTTTAAAGTAGAAGCTAAAGATTTTTTCTTGTTTGTAGTATATTGTATTATACTTCTTTATTTGTGTGCTTTAGCAGTATCTAATTTCTTTTGTTTAATTAATACAGGAACATTTTATGGTTTACTTCCTTTAAGCGCCTTTTCATTAAAGTATCTTCCTTTTACTTTTGGTTTATTTATAGGCATATTAATTTTAATATTTACTAGTGTTTCATCTTATATTTTTAATAAAGATAAAGGTGGTGGTCTAGGTATTAAGGTTAATAAAGAAAAAGCTAGTGATGGCTATTCTAGATGGGCTAAAGATAAAGAAATTAAAACCGCTAGTAATATTGTAAAAATTAATCCCACTGATAAAGAATTAAATGCTGGTGGTATTCCTTTAATTAGTAATCCGAAAGAAATATGGGTAGATGATAGTTCATACCATAATTTAGTTATTGGTTCAACGGGTTCAGGTAAAACTGAAAATTTAGTATTTCCAATGGTAAATATCTTAGCCAAAAAGGGAGAAAGTATGATTATTACTGACCCTAAAGGCGAAATATATAGTAAGACTGCTAATAACTTAAAAAAACGTGGTTATAAGGTTATTGTTTTAAACTTTAGAGAACCTAGTAAAGGTAATGCTTGGAATCCTTTAGATATGCCTTATAAATATTACAAAGAAGGTAACTATGATAAAGCAACGGAACTACTAGAAGACGTTTCTTTAAATATTTTATATGATCCATCTAAAGGTAATGGCGATTCAGAATTCTGGGAAAAAGGTTCTGCTGATTATTTTTCTGGTCTTGCTATTGGATTATTCCAAGATGCTAAAGAAAAAGAAATTAATTTAAATAGTATTAACTATATGAGTACTGTTGGAGAAGAAAGATACGCAACAAGTAATTTTATTAAAGAATATTTTAATTTAAAAGGTAAAGAATCTAATGCTTATATGTTTGCAAATACAGTTATAAATGCTCCAAGTGATACTAAAGGTGGCTTACTTTCAACATTTAGTCAAAAAATAAGAATGTTTTCAACTAAAGAAAACTTAGCCGAAATGCTTTCCTATAGTGATTTTGATATGCGTGATATTGGTAAAGGTAAAACAGCTGTATTTATGATTATTCATGATGAGAAAAAAACATATCATACTTTAATGACTATCTTTATTAAACAATGTTATGAAACTTTAATTGATGTAGCTCAAGCTAATGGTGGTAAACTTCAATATCGTACTAATTTTATCTTAGATGAATTTGCTAATATGCCACCACTAAAAGATGTTGATAGTATGGTATCAGCTGCTCGCAGTCGTGATATAAGATTTACTTTTATCATTCAAAACTTTGCTCAACTTAATGACGTTTATGGCGAAGAAGTTGCCCAAGTCATTCGTGGTAACTGTGGTAATTTAATTTATTTAATTTCAACTGAACTTAAAGCTTTGGAAGAAATAAGTAAGATGTGTGGTGAAGTTAAATCAAAAGAAAAAGATAAAACAGCATCAACACCTTTAGTTACAGTTAGTGATTTACAAAAATTAAAATTAGGGGAAGCCATTATATTGCGACTTAGAATGAATCCATTTAAAACAAAATATGCTCCTAATTTTAAGATTGATTGGGGTGAAGAGTATCCTCTTGCAACATATCCAACCAGAGAATTCCATCAAGTTGAATTATTTGATTTAAAGAAATTTGTGACAGAAGAAAAGCGTAAAATAATGATGAATAATTCCAATGGTGATGTACCTACAATGATGCCTCCAGGAGGAATGAGTCCATTTGGTATGGGTGGAGGATTTGGAATGCCAAATCCAATGGGAATGCCATCTTCTAATCCTTTAAATGGTCCATCATCTAATCCTTTTGCAGGTGGTCTTCAAAATATGGATATTGATGCTATGATGAAAGATATTGATCGTAAATTAAAAGAACTTGATGAAGAAGAAAAACGACAAAAAGATAAATTAAAGGAGCAAAATAAAGAATTAACTCACAGTAATCCATTTGCTATTAATGAAGATGATGAATTACCTGATTTAAAAGAAAATTCATTTAAGGAAGAAAAAGATAGTAATAATGATCAAGAACAACATCCAACAAATGAAGATAAAAAGGAAATAGAGGAGTTAAATAAAACTGATAAGCCAAAAGTAAATATTGATGTTGACAGTGTTATTATGAATGAAAATGTCATAACTGATGATGAATTTTTTGATGATTTCTTTGGTGATGAATAGAAATAAATTTTTAAAGCCCCTAATTCCTTGTATTTAGAGGCTTTTTTATATTTAAGATACTCATTAAATCTCATTAAATTTGGTTTGTAAGACACAAGTAAGACACTAGTAAGACACAAAAAAAAGAGCATTATCGAAGAAGTTTTACTGCATCTATCAACTGCTCTATTTTTTTATGAGTATAAACTTTATCTGTTACATCTCTTATTTTATGTCCCATAATCAATTTGATACATAGTTTATTCGCATTTGCATCATCCATCCTTGTTGCAAAAGTATGTCTGCAATCATAAGGATTGTGATTGAGTTCAAGTGTTTCCATTATATTTGCCCAGTTTCTATCAATAAAATTTTGATAACATATTTTATTATTGGCATTGTTATATATTAAATATTTTGATGATGAATTATTATACCATCTTTCAATTAGTGGTTTTATTCTTGGATGTATTGGTATAATTCTATTAATACCTGCCTCGGTTTTAGAACCACCTATCATATATTCTTTATCTAAAAAAACATTTTCTCGCTTCATTTTTAATAACTCACTAGGTCGCATGCCTGTATATATTAAAATAAGTGCAGTATCAACAAAAGGTATTAGGTCGACATTTTCCCATAATAAGTCAATTTCTTCTTCACTAAATGTAATTCTAATTGTTTTTTCTTTTTGTTCGCTTAAAATTATATAATCAGAATATTTTTTTAGGACAATATCATTTGCAATTCCATAGTCATATAATAATCCCATTAAACCTTTAATCTTTTTTTGAGTGGCAAGTTTTCCATCTGCTTTATTAACGATATCTTGTAGTGCTTTAAGTTTTATTTGTTCAAAAGGAATATCCCACAATTCTTTACAATAGTTATATGCATTTACATATCCATCAATAGAACTACTAGAAAGATTTTTAAATTTTTCTTTGCTCCATATATCATATATTTCACTAAAAGTAACAGTTTTGTTGTCAATAAGTAGGGGATTAGTATGATATATTTCTAATTGCTTTATGGCTTCAAGTTGAGTTTCGTAGCATCCTAAATTTTTGAAAATTTGTTTACCATTTTCATCCCAACCAACTGTAACTCTAACTCGCCATGGTTTTCTTCTTTTCCCTTTTAATTTATAATAAGTTCCGTATCCATTAGGTAATTTCATATCAAATTTCACTTCCTTTTATTGTGTTTTTTTGTGATATTTGATATAATGTAATAGAAAAATCCAAAACATTATATCTTATATTTTGTTTTTAGTTTGCTGACTAAATGTGATTTTTCATTTTGGCTTACTGCTCGAACAGTAAGTCTTTTTTTAATGTTTTAATTTTCTTCTAACTTCAATGGCAACACCAATTACTCTTACAGGTTTTGTCATTATGTCATATTCATCAAACGAATATGGTTCATATTCATTGTTTAGAGGTTTAAGAATTAAATTTTTTTCTTGCTTTATTACTCTTTTGAAAGTGGCATCATCCCCATTAACCATAACCACACAATCATCACCCGACTCACAATCAGGTTGTTGTTTAATGATAATAATATCACCAGTTCTATAATCAGGATACATACTATCGCCATTTACTTTTAAAGCAAAATATTTATTTCCGTTTTTAATCCAATCATAAGGAATTTCTTCATATCCTAGAACATCCTCTATTGCCTCAATAGGAATACCAGCAGGAACTTTACCTAAAATTGGAATTTTTACAACATTTGATTGAACTCTTATTACTTCACCATTGTCAATGTCGGTATCTTCAAACCAATCTCTATCCATATCAACATCATAACCCATTAACCATGCTTCACTAACCCCCAAAGTTTTAGCGATTAAATCTAGTTTATCTTGTTTCGCTTTACAAACACCACTTAAATAACTACTTATTAAAGATTTATTGATATTTGTTTTACGAGCCAATTCGACAGGTTTCATATTATTATAATCCAATGCCTTTTTCAACCTGTTAGCAAATGTATCTTCTAGCATATCTTCCACCTCAATTCCTATTTATTATTATATACAAAAGTTTCAAAAAATGCAACTAAAATAAAAATAAAAAATGAAAAAGTTTTATTTTTTTTAATTTTCGTATTGACAGTTAAAAATATTTGAACTAAAATGTATATAGGTTCAAAAGATTTGAACCAAAGAAAAGGAGGATAAAAATGAAAAAAACAAATTATGATTATTCAAAATTAAAAGGAAAGATTAGAGAATTAGGCTTTACTCAACAAGATTTTGCCGAAGCATTAGGAATTACTAATCAAACATTGCTTTTAAGATTTAATAATAAGCGACCTTTTAGACAAGATGAAATTGACAAGGCAATGACATTATTTAAAGAACCTTTGGAAAATATTCATTTATATTTTTTTACAAAAAAAGTTCAAAAAAATAGAACTATTTAGTCAGCAAACTAAAAATAAAAATTAAATATAAGAAAGTGGAGGATTTTATGAAAAAAATAACAATTAAAGAAGCATCTATGTTAATGCATAAATCTCAACAATTTATTAGAGTTGGGTTACAAACTGGAAAGTTACCTTTTGGGTCAGCAGTAAAGGTAAAAAATAGATGGAACTATATTATATACCCTGATATGTTCTATCAATATATTGGTGTAAAGGAGGCAACAAATAATGACTAGAAGAAGATTAAGACCTTGGGTCAAAGTTACTCTTTTGCTTATAGCAGGGGCAATAATTGGAATTGCAATTTATCAACTATTCACTATTGAAACAATAAAACAAACACCTGCTGGAACTTATAGTTGTCGAGGTGGCATTATTCAGATATGTACTGGTAGCGATGAGGTTGCCGATTATTTAGGGGTGTAGTTATGTCAAAGAAAAGTCAAATTCAGGATATAATTGCACATTTAAGAAAATATAAATCAATTACATCTATGGAAGCAATTAGAAAATATGGAGCAACTAGATTATCAGGAATAATATTTATCTTACGAGATAGAGGTTTTGGTATAGAAACTGAAATGGTACAAGGTAAAAATAGATATGGTCATATTACTAATTATGCAGTTTATCATCTTACAAAAGATATTGATTTGGAGGTGGAAGAATGATTTTAAAAATATTGAGTTTTTTCGGAATTGTAATTTTGGTTTTGTTAGGGGGATTTATTTTAATTTATATGGTAATTTCGATGGTTAAGGAAATTATCAAGTTGTGTAGAAAGTGAGGTCAGCGATGCGATATATAGTATATGTTAAAGAAGAAAATGAAGAACCCGATGAATTTGAAAGTTGCTTAACATTTTCCTTTGCAAATTTTGAAGATGTAAAAAGTTTTATCGAATATATAACAACTATTTCAAATTACACCATTATTTTGAAAAGGAATGGTGAGTAGTATGGCAGATATAAAAAGATTTTATTGGATAAAATTAAAAACAAACTTTTTTAGTAGGGAAGATATAGATTTTCTTTTATCTCAAAAAAATGGTGCTGAATATGTTGTTTTATATCAAATGCTTTGTTTAAGCACTGCCAACAATGATGGAAGATTAGAAAGTAAAATTGGTGAAATGTTAGTTCCATATAATGCAGAAAAAATTGTTAGAGATTGTAAATATTTTGATATAGACACAGTTAATATTGCAATGGCATTATATAGAAAATTAGGTCTTATTTATGAAGAAAAAGATAATGTTTTAGTTATATCTAATCATGAAGAAATGGTAGGAAGTGAAACATCTTCTGCTCAAAGAGTTAGAGAATGGCGAAAGAAAAAGTTGTTACAATGTAATGAAAAAGTAATGGCTGATGTAACACAAGAGTATAGAGATAAGAGTATAGATAATAGAGATATAGATAATAGAGATAAGAATTTAGATAATAATATACCATCACTTCCTGAACCAACAAAATTGTTAGAGGACAATGTAGGGACAAAATGTCCGACAGAGTATAGAGATAAGAGTTTAGAGTATAGAGATAAGAGTATAGATAATAGAGATAATAATATACCATCATTTCCTGAACAAAAAAAATTAAATGAAAAAGTTTATAATGAAGAATTTGAAAAATTATGGCAATATTATCCGAAAAAGCAAGGTAAAGAAGATGCAAGAAAAAAGTATATTATTGCTCGTAAAAATGGAACAACTTATGAAGAGATTGCCAATGGTTTAAGAAACTATATTACTTATATTAAAAGTGAAAATATAGAGGAAAAATATATTAAACATAGTTCTACTTGGTTTAATCAAAAATGTTGGAATGATGATTATAAGATAACTAAAAAGCCAACAGGTAAAGTTGATAATCAAATGGAATTTTTGAAAGGGGTATACGATGGAACAATCAAAGTTAATTAGTCTTATTATAGCAAAATTAAAACTAGCATACCCTTATTATTTTAAAAATTTAACTGATGAAGAATTTACAGGTCTATTTAGCCTTTATCAAGAAGAATTAGTTGGTTATAATGATGCCACTTTAATATCAGCAATCAAATCTATCATTAGACAAAATAAGTTTATGCCAACAATTAAAGAAATACTTGATGCTTGTGAAAATCATAAAACCCATAGGCAAAATATAATTATCGAAAAAATGATTGATGATGGATACTTTCATAATGCAAATGAAATCGACAAAACTTACAACTTTATAGAACAAGGTATCATTCCTGATTGGCTATTAAAAGATATGAAAAAATACGGATATATTGAAGAAGTTACACTATTAACTAATCAAGAAAACAAATTACTTGGAATAAAGGAGGAATTACAATGACAATACACGAATTATCTAAATATCATAAAATCAAAAATGAAATGAAGCAACTTGAAGATAGTATTAGAGAATTAGAAGAAACAGTTATTGGTTCTTCCAAAATTACTGGGATGCCATTATCGATAAGTGGTGTTAATAGTAGTCCAACTGAAAGAATAGGTATTAAGTTAGCATCTTTAAAACAAAAACTTACGGATAAAACCGAACAATTACTTGATGAAGCACAAAAAATTGAAGAATATATTGAAACAGTTGATGATGTAGATATTCGTATCATAATCAGTAAAAGATTTTTAGATTGTAAGACATGGCAGCAAGTTGCAAATGAAATTCATGCAGATAGGTCAACACCTTATTATCGATTAAAAAAATATTTAAAAGATAATTTAAAGGAGGAAACAAATAAATGACATTTTGGGATTTCCTTTACGGAATGTTTGTGTTAATCCTAGGCAGTATATTATTTATCAGTTGGTTAGGGGTTAAATATGACATTATCGGTCGAGATAAAAGAAATGAAGAACTTAAAATAGAACTAGAAAAGATGAAGCAACAAGAAGAAAGAAGAAAAAAGCGAAAAGCAAAGAGTAAAAAGAGGTCAGTATGAGTGATAACAATGAATTTAATAAAAAATTGAGGGCTTTAAAAAAATATTGTCCACAAGCATATAAACATTTTCTTTTTAAAGTTAATCATACTAGTAATTTTATAAAAGAAGATGGGGATTATGTATTAGATTTACCAACTTCCGAAGAGTTTAGATTTATTTATGGTCAAATTCAATTAAAGTATTCGATAGTAAATAGAATACCGATTTTTAAAGATTTAGAGCCATCACAATTTTTCTTGGATGGGTATAGATTTGATTTAGATGTTTATAAATCAATTTATTATCGCAACGAGAAAGATAAATTTAAAATTAACTTAATGTTTGAAATGAAAAAAGCAAGGGAAATAGTTTTATGAATGAAAAGTTAAGAAAAATAATCAATCATTATGGAATAAATAAGCAATTAAAATATTTTCAAAGTGAAGTTTTTGAATTAAATGAA
Organism: uncultured Bacilli bacterium; assembly: GCA_947631365.1. Lineage (GTDB taxonomy): Bacteria > Bacillota_I > Bacilli_A > RF39 > UBA660 > SIG200. The sequence goes on from CANRLB010000002.1 coordinate 26,868, forward strand.
GCAATTATAAAAAGAAATAATCAAGGGTTAATGGAAAGTGTTGCTCAAAGTATAGTATTTGCTTTTTCAACAATATTGGATGTTAAAACTATTGATAATTCAAAAGAACACATCAAAGAAGAAATTGCCGATGTAATGGTTATGTTAAAACAATTTCAATTATATTATGATATTCCAACTAGTGAAATAAAGAAAATAATGAAAAACAAAGTCGAAAGGCAATTAAATAGAATTATGGAGGAAAACAATGATAAATAGTGATATTAAAAGAAAAAAGAAATTAGAAAAGTTATTAGAAATAACAAATATCGATGATAAAAAACTAAATAAATTAAATTACAAAGAAAAACAAGAATATTTTAGAGCCAAGAGTAAGTTATGCCGTGTTTCGTTTGTTTCAAGAGATAAGAATGGCAAAGGAATAACTTATCGTAAGCCAAAGGAGGTACAAAATGAAAAACAATGAATTAACAAAAGAAGAATTGAAAGATTTCTTCCTAAATATGAAAAAAGAGGGATTAGATGTTGGTATAAAATTAAAAATGCCAAATCAAGAAAAACCTGAAATTATATTTAATTATAATAGCAGCATAGATGCTAAACTTGAATATTACTTAAATACTTATGATGATAATTTAATTCATAAAAATAATCCTGAAATTCAGATTATAGATATGATAGGTACGCAATTACCATTTTAGGCGACTAATATGGCACAGTTAAGTATTTTTGATATGATGTATCCCAAATACAAGATAAATAAGCCAATACGATTGATAGAATTGTTTTCGGGATATGGAAGTCAGGCATTGGCATTAAAGTATTTAGGAATGCAATTTGAACATTGGAAAATATGTGAATGGGCAGTTAAAAGTATTCAAGCATATAAAGACTTACATTTTCCTAACGAATTTCACCCATTTGGTGTATTAGATATATCAAAAGAAGAAATAATAGAATTTCTTTATAACAAAGGAATAAGTTCTAATTATAATGAACCAATGACATTTGAACAAATAAAAAGGTTAAAAGAAGAAGATTTATACAATATATATGAAAATATTTATATAACAAATAATTTAGTTAATATCCAAAAAGTTAAAGGCGAAGATTTAGAGATAAAAGATACTGATAAATATTGCTATATAATGACTTATTCATTTCCTTGTCAAGATTTATCACTTGCTGGAAAAGGTAAGGGAATGAGTGATACTTCTACTAGAAGTGGGATGCTTTGGGAAGTAGAAAGAATTTTAAATGAATGTGAAATAATTGGTAAATTACCACAAGTATTGTTGATGGAAAATGTCCCACAAGTTCATGGATTGGATAATGTAAAACATTTTGTTAAATGGCAACAACGATTAGAAGAATTAGGATATAAAAATTATTTTCAAGATTTAATTGCAACCGATTATGGAATACCACAAACTAGAAATAGATGTTTTATGATTAGTATATTAGGAAATTATTCATATTCCTTTCCACCAAAGATTGAACTTAAATTAAAACTTAAAGACTTATTAGAAGAAAGTGTATCAAAAAAATATTATTTAAGTGAAAAACAACTGGAAGATATAAAAAAATGGAATGCATACGAAAAGCCTTTGGAAAATATGAAAAAAATGGAAAAAACAAATATTAGTAAAACTTTAACTACTAGAAGTGACGATTATGATAGTGGAATGATACTCGTTATAGATAAGGTAAAAACTATTGGAAATTATAGTCCTAGTGGACACAATGCTAGTAGAATAGTTGATAAAAATTATTCAGCACCAACCATTATGGAAAATCATGGAACTGTAACTGCAATATCAGAAGATTTAAAAATTAGAAAATTAACACCAAAAGAATGTTTTAGACTTATGGGTGTTAAAGATGAAGATTATAAATTGATACAAAAAAATCAAAGTGATGCTAGTTTATATCATTTGGCAGGCGATAGTATAGTTGTAAATGTTTTAATGGCTATATTTAAACAATTATTATAGGAGGATATATGTTAAAAAATTTTATTAATAGGTATTTAACAAATACATTAACAAGATGCTTTAATAATATAAGCATTAAGTATGGATTATTAACAAAAACAGTTGTAAAAAAAGGAATAGCAAAAGTTTATATTAAACAAAGAAAATTTGAAGATGTCTATTATAAAAGAATAATGACATTCAAAATTGAAGATGCAATATTATATTTATGCAATTTTAATAAAACAATAAAAGAATTTGAAGAATTAATAAATAGTGATTGGAGGAAATATCATGAATAAACTAGAAAAAGTATTAAATGCGGCAACAATATTTTTAACTATACTAATTATAGTGTTAATTATCATTTTTATACTTATATTTAAAGAAATGTTAAACGATTATAGATGTTCTCAATTACCATTGAATGAGTTTTTTAAAGATAAGCAATGTGAAAGATATTGGAAGTATAGAGGTGAAGAAAATGAATAAAGAATTAGAACAAGAAATTGTAAGTGTTCCTACTTATATTGAAAAAGCAGTAAAAAAACTATTTAAGTTAAAAAATCAAGAAAAAGAAATAGTTGCACAAATTAAAGATTATATGACAACTCATAATATTCCATTAGAAACACCATTGCAATTATTAAAATATATTCCAAAAGAAGAAGTTGACCCAAATCAAATGCAACTAGATTTTGAAACAGGAGGTGTAAAGCAAAATGATTAAGTATATTTGTGTAGCACCTGATAAAGAAGTATTTAATGTAAATGGTGAAAGTCTTGGAATGCAAGGCGAAAGAGCATTGTACTATTCCAAAGATGTTGGTAAACATCGAGTTTATAGAAGCCAATATCCAACACCACAACCTTATATGTTTAATGGAAAAAATATCAACGAAAATTTAGAATTATTATATTTCAATACTAATGTAGAAGCCAAAAGACTATGTACTGAAATAAATGATGTCTATGGTGATAACTTTGAAGTAAAGGAGGTTGAAGTAAATGAATAACGATATTATTAGAGGATATGTCATATTAGCGATGGAAAGTTTGAATTTTCCAATGGATGTTATAAATGCCGTTGTCAATGAATTATATACTCAATTTGATACTATTACTGAATATGAAGCCCAACAATATTATTTAAGTGGCGATTGGAAAAAGTAGGTGTGATATGAAAAAAATTGATATTGTTGACATAAAACAAAAAGTTAAGAATAAAGAGTTTGAATTTTATATAAAAGATGGTTGTATTTATTTAAAAGATATTAAGCATGAAGAAACAGTTATAGTTGGAAAATATAATCAACATATAACAACATTGTATGCTGATGGTAAAGAAATAATGAGGGTTACATCTAATGAGTAGAACATTTAGAATAAAGTTTGGTAGAAAGACAGTACAACCATTTAAAGAATCCGATATAAATAATATGATTGTTATTTGTAAAAAAAGAAGAAATCAAGCCGAAGAAGATGGCGATGAACAACAAAAATA
>CANRLB010000003.1 GCA_947631365.1 uncultured Bacilli bacterium
TTTGTTGAACCAAATATTCCTAAATATAAAATATCTAAAGAATGGTTAGAAAGTATTAAAAAAACAATTCCTATGTTGCCAAACGAAAGAAAAGAAAAATATATAAAAGAATATGGTTTATCAGAATATGATGCCAATATCATCATTAAAGAAAAAGATTATGCTGATTATTTTGAAGAATGTTTAAGTCTTGGTATGAATGCTAAAACTGCTGCTAACTATTTAATTGTTCAAATTATTGCTTATTTAAATAAAGAAGATATTTCTTTAAAAGATTTTTATTTAACTCCAACTTTATTAAATCAAATAATATCCGAATTAAATAAAGGACATATTTCGTCAAAACAAGCTAAAGAAATATTTAATAAAAGTTTAGAAGAAAAGGTTGAACCTAAAAATTATATAACTAAAGATAATGCTCAAATATCTAATCAAGATGAACTTACAAAAATTATTACAACCATTTTAAATAATAATCCTAATCAAATAAATGATTACCATAATGGAAAAACAAATCTTTTTGATTATTTTGTTGGCCAAGTAATGAAAGAAACTAAAGGCAAAGCAAACCCAACAATAGTCAAAGAAATATTAAATGAAAAATTAAAATAAACTAATCGTTAGTTTATTTTTTTATGGTTTCTTCTTTTTTTGACATTTTTTTTAAAAGTATTATGTTAAGATATCTATGGTGATGGTATGAAGAAAAATATTATTTTAGTTTTCTCATCTGTTTTATTAGGAATTTTGTTTACTTTTTTCATTTTAAATAAAGAAAATATTTATGCAAAAGAAGAATATACTGTCTACGCTTTCCAAAAAGGAGCTTATTCAACCTATGACAAAGCCTATCAAAATATTAATGATACATCAGCAATTATTGTAAATGAAAATAATTTATATAAAGTTTATTGTGCCATTTATAAAGATATGGATTTAGTTAATAATATGCTTGAATATTATCAAAATAAAAATATTAATATTTATTTAAAACAAATTAAAGTATCTGCAAGTTTTTATCAAGCATTAGAAAAATATGAAGAATTATTAAAAAAAATTACTGATAATAAAAATTATGAACAAATAAATCAAAGTATTTTAAATTTATATTTAGAAAGCAATGGTGTTTTATGAAAATATTAAAATTTTTATGGAAATATAATTTATTTTTAATTTTATTTTTAATTTTAGTAATCAAAGAACCTTTATATAAATTAATTAAAATAAAAAAAGAAGTATATACTCCCATGCGTTGCCAATTTTTAGAAGATGATTACAATAAATTATTAGAATTTAGTGAAATTAATGTCATCTATGAAAGTGATTATTTAAATACTTATATTATTTATAAAGACATATATAACTATATGAATGAGATAACAATAAGGGGAGGATTAGATGAAGAATTTAAAAATAATCCGGTTATTTATGATAATACTTTAATAGGTTTTATATCTAAAGTAAATAAAACAAGTAGTATTGTTAAATTAATAACTAATAAAGATAGTAAAGTATCAGTTAAAATTAATGAAGAAATTGGCGTATTAGAAGATAAAAATAATGAATTAATTGTTAGCAATATTTCTAATGATGCCAATATTAATATTGGTGATAATATATATACTTCTGGTCTAGGTAATACTAAAGAAAATATTTATATTGGAACAGTTAAAGAAATATCTTTAGATGATAAGGGAATCGAAAAAGTTATTAAAGTAAATTATCAATTAAAGATAAAAGATATTGACTATGTCAATGTTCTTAAGGAGAATATATGATTTATTTTCTTTTAATTTTTGATATTTTAGTAAATAATTATAGTCAATATACATCATATTTTTTTATTATTAATCTCTATAATAAACCTTATAAAGATTATTTAATTACTGCCTTAATATTAGATTTAATTATTTTTAAAAGCTATTATAATATTATAATTTTATCTTTAATGTATTTAATAAATAAAATATTCTATTCTTTAAATAAAAATAATATTTTTAGTTATTTACTTATAATATTATTTGATTATATTTTTTATATTTTTATGAGTAATTTATTATTAAATAATTTTTCTTTAATCCTAATTAATATTGGAAAAAATTTAATATTTAATTTAATTTTATATCTTTTAAGCTTTAATATTGTAAGAAAGGATAATTATGCAGAAGACAAAAAGAGATATCGAAGCAGTAAAATATTTAATTAATTATATGCTTATTAATCAAATGGAAATGATTAATGAAAAACCTTTTAGTGCTTATTCAAGAAGTTATTTTTGTACTAATGAAAATATTAAGAATTATTTAAAAATTATTAATTTAAGTGAAAAAGAAAATGCTTTAAGTGTACTTTCCAGTGGTGATCATCCTTTTAATTTAATTTCTCTAGGTATTATGAATATTGATACTTTTGATATTAATAGAATATCACCTTATTTTGCTTTGGGATTAAAAAGAGCTTTAATTATTAAATATAATTATTTAGAATATTTAAAAATAGTCAAAAAGTTATCAAATAAATATATTTCTTTAGAAGAATTGACGGCAATATTAAATGATCTACTTCCTTTAATGGATAAACATGATCGAAAATTCTGGCAAGCAATTATAAATTATAATTATTTTAGACAAAAAGACAGTTATCAAAATATTAATTTATTTTATTTAATTACCCAAAATGCCTATAGTTTTAAAAAAAGTATTAAAGGAAATATTTTTCTAGAAAACGAAAAAGAATACAATAATTTACGTCTTAACATCTTGAAAGCTAATATAAGTTTTCAAAATGTTGATCTTTTAAATATCGATAAAAAGCCAAAATATAATATAGTATTATTATCAAATATTCTAACTTATTATGAAAAACAATATAATAAGTCTTTGAAAGATTTTGAAAGGGCATTTATTTTAAATAAATTAAGTAATTTAGTTAAGAATGATGGCTATATTTTTATTAATTACCTTTTTGAAAATGATATTATAAAACAGAGGTATAATTGGGAAGGTTTAGAAAGTGAATATAATTATTTAAAAGTAATGCCATTATCTTATTTATATGAATATGACAATGTAATTTATCGAAGAATTAAATAATCTTCTTTAGAATATAATGTAATGGTGAAGCTAATGAATATAGATGATTATACTAAAATAAGTCATAAAAGATATAGTAATATTAATGATTATAATGACAAAAAAATTAAGTATTTTAAAACTTTAATAACAAGAATATTACTTAGTGTATTAATGATAATAATTATTGCAACTTACATTAAAATAGATGATGATAATGCTTCATTAGTTAATAAATATTTATTTCAAGATAATATAAAATTCACTAAAATTAACAAATGGTATCAAGATAATTTTGGAGCAGTCATTCCCTCTATTAAAGAAAATAGTTCATTAGTTTTTAGTGAAAATATTGAAGAAAACTCTTATACTTCCTACAAAGATGGGGTTAAAATTCAATATACTAAAGGTAAAGAGGTGTCTTTGCTTAATGGCGGTATAGTTATTTTTACTGGGGAAGAAGAAAATTATGGTAATGTTGTAGTAATTCAAGGAAATGATGGCATTGATTATACTTATGGTAATATAAGTAATATAGCTGTAAATTTATATGATTATATAGAAAAAAACACTATTATAGGTAATGCTAATGATGATTATATATATTTAATACTTAATAAAGATGGAAAAATAATAAACTATGATGAATATCTTAAAGAAAATAAAAATTAATAATTTTACTTATTTTTTCATTATTATTTGTGCATTATGCGGCTATATAAAAAATATTACTATTATATTTTCAATTTGTTTAATTCATGAATTAGGCCATATTATTTTTATTAAATTATTTAAATATGAAATAAATAGTGTTGAAATACTGCCCTTTGGAGGCTATACAGAGATTAATAAAAAAATAAATACTAGTATTAATAAAGATTTATTAATTGCTTTTGGGGGTATTATTATGCAAATAATTTTAATATTATTGCTTAATATTATCAAAAACTATCTGCATAATTTTACTTATCAATTAATAATTAATTATAACTATATCTTAATATTTTTTAATTTATTACCTATTATTCCTTTAGATGGTAGTCAAATTATGCATTTATTACTAGAGAAAAAATTTTCTTATCATTTATCATATAAATTAAATTTAGGAATATCTTTAGTCCTTTTAATACTTTTTATCTATCTTAATTATAAGTTCCATATTGATAACTATCTTATCATTTCATTTTTGTTTTATCAAATAATAATAACATATAAAAATTTTAAATATTATGAAAATCGTTTTTTACTAGAAAGATATTTATATGATTTTAATTATAAAAAAATTGACAATCATACTAAAAGCATTCAAGATTTAAAGAAAAATACTTTGCATTTCTTTAAAGAAGGTAATCATTATGTTAGAGAAAAAGAGAAGATTAAAGGTTTATTTCATCATCCCAAAACCCATTGATTTTAAGCATTTATGGTAGTATAATACAATTCTTGGAAACAGGGGATTATTGTGAAGAAAGCTAAAGAAGACATTTATCCATTTGCAAATGAAGATATCAAACTTTTAAATGAATATATTAATACCTATTTACATTATGAAGAAGATGCTTATTTTGTTTTAGAAGAATTAGAAAAATTAGCTTACTTTATAATAGAGAATATTAAAGATATTAATTACTCACTTATATCAAGTATTGTTTTTGATAATGATTTACTTTATAGATTACTCAAAAACTTATTAAATAATGGCGATTTACCAGTTATAGATAATGAAATTATTGAAATGATGATTAATGCTTACCAAGATGGAAGGGAAGATTTAGAAGATTATTTTATCAAAATAAATACCCAATTGAAAATATGGATGACAAGATAGTCAAAAAATATATGCATATTGTTTTTAATCTTGCTAAGAAATGGGCTAATTTAGGGAACATCCCAGAAAATGAGTTAATTGAAGAAGGATTGGCATATTTATTTGCAAGAATATATCAAAATGGTGAGTATTTACAAAATAATCGAGAAACATATACAAGAATTTATGTCCGGATCGATTATTTATTGCATCAATATGCTAAAAATATGGAAAATCCAAATATTTTTGCTATTCCAACTCTTCAAGATGATACTTTTTTAATTGATACAGAAGAAGAGGATATAATAAGAAAGACAATTGATGTTAGTCCATTAATTAATGTTCTAAGTCCAAGGGAAAAAGAATTTTTTTCTTATTATTTTGGCTTTATTAATGGAGATGATTTAAATAGAAAAGAGCTAGGCAAACAATATCATATATCAAGAACTAGAGTATATCAAATAATTAATCAGGGCATTGCGAAAATCAAAAGAAAAGTGGATTTAGAAAATTATATAGACTTTTTAGATAACCCCGATGAAGGCAAGGAATTAGTGAAAGAATATCAAAGAATAAGAATAATATATTAATAATATATAAAGTAGGCCTAAATAATTTGGGGTGAAATAATTGACAACTAGATGTATTTTTGATAAAATTGTTATGTTTAAGTCATTTCGGGAAAAACCGCTCTAAAAAGGTTATAAGAACTAAATGGTCACCTTAAAGGCGCGACTTAAAAAATTTAAATAGGAGGTATGAAATGAAAGCTATTTTTACTACAGGTGGAAAACAATATTATGTATCTGAAGGCGATGTTATTTACGTTGAAAAATTAGACGTTAAAGAAGGCGAAACAGTTACATTTGATGAAGTTTTATTTGTTGATGGTGTAGCTGGTAATCCAACAGTTAAAGGAGCTAAAGTTGAATGTTTAGCTGAAAAACATGGCAAAAATAAAAAAATAATTGTTTTCAAATATAGACCTAAAAAGAAATATCGTAAGAAACAAGGCCATAGACAACCATATACTAAATTAGTTGTTAAAAAGATTACTAAATAATATGATTAAAATTGAGTTTAGTAAAAATGAAATTACAATTAGCGGACATGCTAATTATAATAACTATGGCAATGATATTGTTTGTGCTAGTGTATCAAGCATTATTTATACAACCATTAATGGTATTTTAAATATTAATAATAAAGCCATTGATTATGAAGATAATGAATTATTAAAGATTAATATTTTAAGTGATGATGAGATAACTAAAAAACTTATAAATAATATGTTAGAATTACTTAAAGATTTAGCCAAACAATATCCTAAAAATATAATAGTAAAGGAGAAATAAAGATGTTATTTATTAAATTAAATATCCAAAGATTTGCTCATAAAAAAGGACAATCATCTACTGACAATGGTCGTGATTCAAGAGGTCGTAGACTTGGAGCCAAATTATCTGACGGGGAAAAATGTAATGCTGGATCTATTATTTATCGTCAAAGAGGTACAAAGATTTACCCAGGAAATAATGTTGGAATGGGAAAAGATCATACATTATTTAGCAAAATAGATGGTATTGTTAAATACGAAAGAGCAGGAAGAGATAAAAAGAAAGTTAGCGTTTACGAAGCAAAGTAAATGCTTTTTTTTTTGCTATTCCTATGATATAATAATTTAAGAATACAAGGGTGATTAGTGATGAAAAAATATTTTATTATTTTTATTATTATATTATTAATGCCTTTTAATGTAAAAGCCATCAGTTGCCTCAAGGGAGAATACGAAGCTGAAATTTATTTAGAAAAAGATAAAATTTATGTTGGCGATAATATTCATTTTAAAATAAATAGTAATACTTTTTTTAAAACAACTTACCAATCAGAAAATGAAAATATTATTAAAGTAGAAAATGGCGAAATAACCGCTTTATTAAAAGGAGAAAGCACAATTGATATTATAATTGAATTTATTGAAAATAATGAAATTAAAGATAGTTGTATAACAAAATATCCTCTTTCCATATACGAGGCCAATGCAGTATTAAAAGATTTAACTATTCAAGAATATGATTTAAAAGATATTTTTAAAAGCGATGTTTATAATTACGAAATAACTTTACCATATAAAATCGATAACATTCATATCGGTGCTATTCCTTTAAGTGAAAATTCACAAGTAATTGGTGATGGAGAAAAAGCTTTAAAAGTTGGCTTAAATGAGTTTAAAATAACAGTTGAAGAGGGCAGTGAATCGATCACCTATACATTATCTATTTTTAGAGAAGAAGGAAATCACGATGCTACTTTAAAAAATTTAATTGTAGATGGTTATGTTTTAAACCCACAATTTAATAAAAATAATTATAATTATTATTTAGAAGTAGGAAAAGATATTAATGAAATTAATATTAAAGCTACCCCCAATAATTCTAATGCCATAGTTAATGGAAATGGCCGATTTGATTTAACTACTGGAGAAAATACTTTTAAAGTTATTGTCACTTCAGAAAGTGGTGAGAAAAAAACTTACCAAATTAAAGTAAATAAAAATAAAGGAAGTAGTACTCTAAAAAATTTAGTTATTGATGGTTTTAATTTAGATACCCCTTTTCAAAGCGATAAATTTACATATTATTTAGAGGTAAATTATAAAATAAATTCCATAAAAATAACTCCCGAAGCAAATGAAGATGATCAAGTAGAAATATTAAATAATACTTCTCTTAATTATGGTAAAAATGAAATATTAATTCGTGTAACTAGTCCTGATAAAACCACAACAACATATAAATTAATTGTTACAAGATTAAAAAAAGATAATCACAATTGGGAAATTACAAATATTTTATTTTATATTTTTATAATTTTAATATTTGTTATGATTAGTTTAATAATAATCTTTATTAATAGAAATATCAAAAAACAAGATAAGCCAAAAAAATTTAAAGAGAGGAAGTAACTTATGTTTGGAAAAATACTTTATATTAGTGATAATATTGCCCATGTTGAAAATAAAATGGATAAAAATGTCGTAGCGGATTTAATGAATGTTCATGTTATTTTTGAAGCCCCTAATCAAAGAATTTTAGGAGAAGTTATTGAATTAAATGATGAAATAATTAAAATTCGTTTTTTAGGAGAATATCAAGAGAAAAGATACTTAAATGGTGTTCTTCGTAAGCCACTTCTTAGTTCTACAATTAGAATAATTAATGGTGAAGAACTTATGGAATTAGTTGGAACTTATTCAGATAAATCATTCATCTTAGGGGATTCGGCCATTTACAAAAATTTTAAAGTTTGCCCCAATATTAATGATTTATTTTCCAACCATTTGGCAATATTTGGAAATTCTGGTTCTGGTAAATCTTGTGGAGTATCTAGAATCATTCAAAATATTTTTAGCAATCAAGCTATGAATCCAGTTAATGCTAATTTATTTTTCTTTGATGCTTATGGAGAATATAAAAATGCCTTTTCTAAATTAAATACTATTAATCCTAATTATAATTATAAATTTATAACTACTAATCCAGTTGATCCGAGCGATTTCATGTTAGAAATTCCACTACATTTATTAAATTTAGATGACTGGGCGTTATTGTTACAAGCCTCTAATCATTCGCAATTACCTATTATTGAAAATACTATAAAACTTGCCAGAATATTTAGTCAAAATAATGAAACCTCTCGAAGATTGAAAAATCATTTAATTGCCAAAGCTTTGTTAGCGATTCTTTTTAGTAGTGAAACAACCGCTAATAAGAAAAATGAAATATTTACTATAATTGAGGTTTGTAATACACCAGAATTTAATTTTAATGCTGTTATTCCTGGGGTTGGTTATACAAGAATCTTTAGTGAATGCTTTGAAATAGACTCTAAAGGTAATTTTGGCGAAAGCGTATTAATTACTGATTATATTTTAAAACATATTTTAGATGATGAAGAAGAGTTTCCTGAACCTGAAGAAGCATATTATTCTTTAAAAGAATTTGCAGAAGCATTAGAGTTTACTTTAATTAGTGAAGGTTTTCAAAATAATACTAATTTATATAGCGATTCTATTATATTAAAAGTTCGTTTAAATACTATTATGACTAGTAAAGTTGGTAATTACTTTACAGGTAAAAAATATATTCCTATTCAAGAATACATAAAAATCCTCACTACCAATAATAATCAAAAAAGTCAAATTATTAATATTAACTTAGAAGATATAGATGACGTTTATGCTAAAGTAATTGTTAAAATTTTTTGCCGACTTTTATTTGAATATTCTAAAAGTTTAGAAAAAAGAGCTAGTATTCCTTTTCATCTATTTTTAGAAGAAGCTCATAGATATATTCAAAAAGATAATGATACATTTCTAATTGGATATAATATTTTTGATCGAATTGCTAAAGAAGGACGTAAATATGGAGTTATACTCGATATTATTAGTCAAAGACCAGTAGAAATTAGTGATACTGTTATTGCTCAATGTTCAAATTTTTTAATCTTTAAAATGACCCATCCTTTAGATATAAAATATATAGAAGAAATGTTACCAAATATTTCCAGTGATATAGTGGAAAAGCAAAAAATATTACAACCAGGAACATGTGTAGGTTTTGGAGGAGCATTTAAAATTCCCATGATAGTTAAGCTAGAAATGCCTAATCCTATGCCATATTCATCAAATTGTGATGTCTCAAATTGTTGGAGATAGATAAAAGTTATCTATCTTTTTTTAATAAATTGTAAAATTAACTAAAATAGATTGAATAAAATTGAATATTCATGATATAATATAGATAACCTAGGAAGGTTAAAGTTATTCATATAAAACCGACTATATAGATATATTGGGGAACTAATTATTTAGTGGTGTTGAATGCTAACCTTTGTGTTAGAATCCTAATACTTTATATGTGTTCTACCACCTGCGAAGAGCGGGATTTTATCAAATAACTTTCCACTAGGTTTTTAAATGGAGTAAATATGTACGAAAGAATAATTAATCTAATTGGAAACGAAAATTTTCATAAAATAAATAATGCCAAAATTCTTTTAGTGGGATGTGGGGGAGTAGGGAGTTTTGCTTATATTGCTCTAATAAGAAGTGGTTTTTTAAATATAACCGTAATAGATAAAGATAAAGTTGAACTTTCTAATTTAAATCGTCAATTAATAGCTAATTTAAATACTATTAATATACCTAAAGTTGAAGTAGCTAAACAAATGGCTTTAGAGTTAAATGAAAACATTAAAATTAAAGCCCTTAATGAATTTTTAACTAAAGATAATATAAATACTTTAGATAAAGATTATGACTATATTATCGATGCTTGTGATACTTTAAATACCAAATTAGAATTAATAAGGTTTGCTCAAACAAATAAAATAAAAATTATATCGTCAATGGGAATGGGCAATAGAGTAGATGCTTCTAAAATAAAAATAACTACTTTAGATAAAACCCATAATGATCCTTTAGCTAAATTATTAAGAAAACTAGTTAAAGATAATCATTTAAATAGCAAAGTAAAAGTATGTTTTAGTGAGGAATTACCATTTAAAAAAGGAGAAGTGAATTCTTTAATTACTTCTCCGGGAATTGCTGGGCTTACCATAGTCAATGAGATTATTAATGACCTAATTAAGATTTTGTAATAAGAAAATGAGCTAAAGATTGTGGCTCTTTTTTACCTTCAATAATGTTATGTAAAAGAGTTACTAAAGGAATATCAATTCCTTTTTTCTTTAACATTTTATATAAAGAATTAAGAGTATAATAGCCTTCAACAGTATTATTATTTAAATAATCCATCCAAGCATCTCTAGAAGGATTACTACCAATTAAATAGCCAAAAGAATAATTACGGCTTTTTGGAGTAGTACAAGTTAACAAAAGATCGCCAACACCAGCAAAAGATAAAATAGTCTTCTTTTTACCCCCTAAAGAATGAATCATCTTTTTCATATCATGTAAAGACTCATTAATTAAAAAAGCCCCTGTTGATTCACCATAGCCAAGTCCTTTTAAAATCCCTGCTGCAATAGCAAAAACATTTTTAATACTACCACAAAGTTCTATGCCAATCATATCTGTTGATTCTCTTAATTTTAAAGTATCATTACTAAGATTTTTTATGACTAGCTCTATACATTTCTTATTTCCTGCAATAGCTAAGGCCACTGGATCATTATTAATTAAATCAATTGCAAAAGTTGGCCCAGAAATAACGCAAATCTTTTTCGTATTTAAAATATCTTCTACAATCTTAGATAATGGTAAAAGAGTTTTATTATCAATTCCTTTAGAGGCAATACAAATTGGTATATTATGATAATATTCTTTCATGCTTATACAAACATCTTTTATATATTTAACAGAGGTTATTAAAAAAATCAAATGACTATTTTCTAAAGCTATTTTCATATTATCAGTCATCTCTATATTGTCGGGAAATATAATATCATTAAAAATTTTTTTAACTTGATGAGTCTTCTTAAATTCTAGAAAAGTATCAGTATTTTCTGTCCATAACATAATTTGATTATTTTTGCATTTAGATAGCATTAAAGCAATTCCCAAACTATAAGCCCCTGTTCCAATAATAGTTATTTTCATTTTTCACCCTTCATTTCTTTATAAACTTTATTTAAATTTTTTTCAATTAGATTATCTTTAGCTTTATAATATTTAATATTTTTTAAATTATCTGGCAAATATTCTTGTTTAACCCAATCATTCTTATAATTATGAGGATATAAATAGGCTTGGTTACCATTTTTAAGATGATTAGGTACATTACCAGCATTACCTTTATAAATATCATTTAAAGCTTCATCAATAGCCACAATGGCACTATTACTTTTAGGTGATAAAGCCATTTCGATAGCTATATATGAAAGCGGGATTCGTGCTTCCGGTAACCCGACTCTTTCCGAAGCATTAATCGCCGCCAAAAGTCTTGGACCAATACCGGGATTAGCAAGACCTATATCTTCATAAAAAATTACAGAAAGTCTTCGATAAATACTATCTAAATCTTCCGCAGCAATTAATCTAGCTAAATAATGAATAGTGGCATCAACATCACTACCACGAATTGACTTTTGTAAAGCACTTAAAACATCATAATAACCATCTTCGTTTTTATCATGGAAAAAGACTGGCTTAGCATTAATAATTTTAATTTTTTCCATTGTTAAATGATGATCACAAGAATAATAAGCAACTTCTAAGGTATTAATTGCCCACCTTACATCGCCACCAGATAAATTAGCTATATATGTAAGAACATCAAGTGGTGCATCAATTCCATCTAAAGACTTACAAGCATTATTTAAAACTTTAACTATATCTTCAGTTTTTAATTCATGTAATTCAAAAATTTGGCATCGACTTCTAAGGGCGGGATTTATTTTATGATAAGGATTACTTGTAGTAAGACCAATTAAAATAATGGTTCCATTCTCAATGTAGGGTAGTAAGATATCTTGTTTATCTTTATTCATTCTATGAATTTCATCAATAACTAAAATATAATCTCCATAAAATTTAGCTTCTTCAATCGCTGTTTCAAAATCTTCTTTTTTACTAGAAGTAGCATTTAAAAAGCGCGTTCTAATCTCACTTTCTTTGCTTAAAGCATAAGCAATACTAGTTTTTCCAATACCCGGTTTACCATAGAAAATCATTGAAAATAAATGTTTATTTTTTACTAAATTCGTAAGAACCTTATCTTTGCCAATTAAATGTTCTTGTCCAACAATATCATTTAAAGAATTAGGCCTTAATAAATCAGCTAATACCTTCATATAAATCACAATTTAATTATAACAAATTACTTTATTATATTAAAGTTTTTGTGCTATAATTAATATATACTAGGTGATAAAAATGACGTTAGAATTAGATCAAAACATTAATCTTTTTTTAGATTATTTAAAGTATGAACGGAAGTTATCCGAAAATACTTATGAAAGTTATCGCTATAATTTAATTAAAATAGCTAATTATTTTAAAGATAAAAATATTTCATTACTAACTGAAGATAATATTCGTACCTTTTTATATAATTCTAATGAAGTAAGTAAAACAAAAGCTCATTATTTAACCGTTTTAAAAGCTTTTTATAATTATTTACTTGATAATAATTTAATTAAAACAAACCCCGCTGCCAATATAAAAATGCCTAAAATTGAAAAAAAATTACCTAAATTTTTAACTGAAGAAGAAGTAGACAAATTACTGGATATTCGTTTAACAAAACCTATTGATTATCGTAATAAAGCTATGCTTGAATTATTATATGCCACTGGCATGCGAATAAGTGAACTTTTAAATTTAACATTATCAAATTATAATGAAGATGATGCCTCAGTTAAAGTAATGGGGAAGGGAAGTAAAGAAAGAATTATTCCCATTGGTGATATCACAATTAAATATTTAAATTTATATATAAATGAATATCGCAATTTTATTTTAAAAGATAAAATATCAGATTTTTTATTTATTAATTATAATGGTTCTAAAATGAGTAGACAAGGTTTCTTTAAAATACTTAAAAACTTATGTGATGAATGTGGTATTCAAAAAGAAATATCTCCTCACGTTTTAAGGCATTCTTTTGCTACTCATTTACTTAATAATGGAGCTGATTTAAGAATTATTCAAGAATTACTTGGCCATGAAAATATTTCTACAACGGAAATATATTCTCATTTGTCTAAAGAAAAATTAATAGATGATTATCAAAAACATCCTCATTATGAGGAATAAAAAAAGAAGAACATTTATTTCGTTCTCCTTTTTTAAGTAATTATCTACTTTCGTTATTATTACGAGATTGATTATTACTACGAGATTTGTTATTAGCGTTGCTTCTAGAATTATTAGCTTGTTCTCTATTGTTATTGCGTTTGTTGTTATTTCTAGAATTATTAGCTTGTTCATTTCTACTCATAATTATTATCCCTCCTAAACTTATTATGGTTTAAATACTCAATTTAATACTCTTAAGTCAATAAATTATTTGGCAATATATGGCGAAGTTTTTAGTAAATTATGGTAATTAAAAGACAAAATGATTAATTAAAATCAAGATTATACCAATTAATAGCCCAATTATTAAATATTTATTTTTATGATAACTTAAAGCTTTGGGAAACATTTCTTCAATTGCGAGAGTAATCATAATACCAGCGACAAATAAAAGGGTTATGTTAAGCATAATAGGGGTAATAAACTTTCCTAAAATTAAATAGGCCATTAAAGCTCCAATTGGTTCTGCTAAGCCAGATAAAAAAGTATTTAAAAACGCTTTTTTCTTAGAATGAGTAGAGTAGTAGATAGGTACAGCTATAGATATGCCTTCGGGAATATTATGAAGCATTATAGCTAAAGATAATTTTAAGCCTAAATTAATATTAGTAACACTTCCCATAAATGTCGCAATTCCTTCCGGAAAATTATGAATAATTAAAGCTACCATGCTAAGAATACCTAAACGATATAAAGAATCTTTATTACTAGTCATTTTTTTATTAATTAAATAAACTAATAAACCTCCTATTAATAAAGATAAAATAATAAACAAAACAGCTTTTAATAATTGATAATTATAAAGAATGCTAAAGACTGATGTCGGAATTAAATCTGTAATACTTATGCCAATCATAATGGCCATGGAAAAAGCTAAACAAAAGGTAATAAACTTATCTATTTTACTATCTTCAATTTTAAAAAATATGATAATGCTTCCAATAACAGTTGACATCCCAGCTAAAGTTGATAATATTAAAGCATTAATAACACTCATCAAAATCACCTAATAAATAATATGATAATTAATAAAAATTCATTATTTAGAGTAGTAGCAAATATTCTTACATATAATTTCTAAGGCTTTGGTTTACATAACATACATTATGCAAAATGTTTATTGGCTTTAAAATAGTCCTTTTTTAAATAAAAAATAAACAAACAAGTAATTAAAATTAAATAAAATTACTTTATAAAAAAATAAAAATATTTTTTTAATTTAATTAAACAATTTTTAATTTAAATTAGTTATAAATTATAAATATCCTTATTTAAATATAATAATTAGGATAACACGCGTATAATCCTTATAATAATATTATAATAAGGATATATACGTATACATTACTATTAATATAAGAAATATATAATAAAAAGGGAAGAGGTTATATCACTTCTACCCTTTTAAAACTAAAACTGAAGAATTATTCTTCTTCAGTTTGATATTTTTGTGGATCATTTGGATCATATATTGGTTCTGAGCTAACCCAATAATATGTTCCATCTGCTGACTTTTTATAAATATGTTTGTATCTAATACCATATTTTTTCAAAAAATTATATTTTAATGAACCAGCAACTAAATTTTCATTACATATAGAATTAATATTTAAATTAACATAATCTTTATAACATTCTTTATCATCTAAGACTTTAGCGAAATAATCATAAATAGTTATCGTATCTTCTATTTTAGTTACTTTATCAACTGATCTATAAACACTTATTTCTCTACCTAGTCTAATTGTATAATATTCAGATAATCCACAATAATAATTATCATCTTTCAAATAACATACATGGTAACCATCATATTTAAAAGTTTCATTATCTTCTATATCTTTATTAAATATTTTTTTATAAGTATTATCAATTACTTCTCTTTTAATTTTTGTAACTTGACAAGTCTTACTACCCTCATCTGTTTTAAAAATTAGGCCATCTACATTACATGTCGAATCGATTTCTTTGGCTTTATAAGTTAATTTTTCAGCATTTTTTAAATCCGATTTATGATAAGCAATACAAACTTTTGATGAATTTTCTATATCATCATAAGTTACTTTCTTTGAATCATAGTTAAATAATCCCCCACAGTCTTCTAAATTTGAAGCATTAAAATATTCATGTAATTCAACAGCTAATTTATCATCATTTCTTAATAAATTTCGATTTTTTATTTTAGTAAAAATCATAAAAGCTAAAATAATAAATAATATAATATATAATATTATTAAAACAATATCAGGCTTTTCTTTTTCTTTAGAATTATTTTGAGTAAATTCTTTGGTTTCATTAATTTTTTTTACTTCTTTTTCCTTTTTATTTTCATTTTTTTTCATTATTTAAAGCTCCTTTTATTCTTTAATTATTAGACTTTTCTTGATTGAATTTCAGCTATTTTTTCAAAAACTTCAGCTGCATTACCCTCATTAATCTCGTTATATCCAAGTTCTCTTAAAGCTTGAATTCTGATCGTATTAAGTTGTTGAGTTCGACTTAATTTTTCTTCTTTCTTAGCCTCAATTTCTTGAACAAATTTTCTTCGATTATCCGCTACTCTACTTTTGCTAGCACCACCATTATTATATAAATTCAACGCCGCATATATTATCGCTTCAAAAATATATTGTTTATCCTCATTAAAAGCAAATTCTTCTGAATTAATAAAACCATTTGTTTTAGCCATATAAGCCAGCATGTATTTAATTTCAGGAACATTATCCATAGATTGAAGCAAATTATATAAATATTTAATAGCGTAAACATCATTATTCTTATTTTCTTCTAATTTTTCTTTTAAAAGAAAAGCTATATCATTTAATAAAATTCTACTTTCTTTATCAAGACCTTTTAAATCTAAAAAATTATCTAAATCATTACCATTTTTTACACCAATATTAAGTCTTTTTTCGACATTCATTAAATATTCTGTATTAACTTTAACTGCTGCTAATTCTTCATTACTACCATCTTTTAAATCAAGAAGTTGTAAAAGCAAAATTTTCTTTTCTTTTGGCCATTTATCAAGACTATCTAAAACTAAATAATTATATACCATTTGTCTTGAAACACCTAAATATTTTGCCAATCTTACTTTAGAAACCCCTAATTCCTGTAATAGATTATTTAACTTATCCATATTGTTCTCTACTTTCTATATTTACAATATAATTATATATAACTTAACACTTAAATGTCAACTAAAAACTGATTATTATTTCAAATCGGTTCTTTTTATGATATATAGCTTTTTCTTTTTATAAAAACAATAAAAAATATCTTTAATATTTAGTCCCTTTTTATTTAAAACATAGGTTAACCATTCTTCGTTTTTTCTAATATATTTTAAAGCTTTCTTTTGAATACTACCATCTAAAATTAAAGGCATTGGATAGGAGGAAGGAATTTTTAAAAAATTATATTTAAATATTGATAATTTTCCATTTGGTTCTAAAAAAGCATATTCAACATCATCAATTGATTTAATTTCTTTTTGTCTTAAACTTAAAAGTAAATTATCCATACTATATCTTTGCTTAACCATTTCATTATAATTTATTTTGCCATTTACAATAATAAGCGATGGTTTACCATCAAAAAACACTCTTACTTTTCTTGATTTTATTGATATATAGGCAAGTAATATTTCTAATATGACTAATAAAGTAATTGGCAAAATTGTAAGAAGCATACTATCTTCTATATTTTCAATTGAAATAGCAATTAATTCAGCAATTAAAATAGAAACCATTAAATCTATTACTCCAAGCTGCCCTATTTCTCTTTTACCCATCAATCTATAACATAATAAAACAAAAAAATAAAAAAATGCTGTTCTAAATAATACTTGTAATATTTCCATAAAATATTTTCACCTAATAATATTATGGTTTTATTCATATATTTTTAAACATTAACTATAATTTAATAGGTGATAATTTTGAATAAAATAATTAACTATTTAAAATTTATAAGTATCTTTTTAATTGTAGAATTACTTCTTACGTTTTTAACCAGTCTTTTAAATCTTCTCGGTTTAAATAGTGGCATTACAACAATAATTTTATTTATAACAAATATTATTATTTTCTTTATTTTAAGCTTTGCAAATGCCCATAAATGGCAAAAAAAAGGATTAATTGAAGGATTAATTATAAGCTTAATTTTTTTAGCATTAATGTTTTTAATTAAAATTATTTTATTTAATGGTAAATTCTATATATCGACATTAATATATTATTTAATTTTGCTTTTTACGGGTATTTTTGGTGCTTTAGTTGGAGTTAATAAAAGAAGCGAATAATTAATCTACAGGATAAAATATAAATTCATTATCTTTTATTAAAACATAGGAATTAACATTATAATATTCTTTAGTCACAGGATCACTTACTTTATTTAAGTAATCATTTTCATATAAAAATTCTAAAGTAATTTTATCATTTTGACATACATTCTCATAATAACATTTTTTAGCTGCTCCCATTATTTTTCCTTCTACTACTCTATATAAATTGTTTTGATAATTTTTTACAACATAAATCGTTGTAGGGATGCTTATTATTAAAATAATAATTATAATACTGCCAATAACTGTTAGCTTATTTGTAGTCATAAAAATCACCATAATAATTTTTAATAAAATTATCTCTAAATTCTTCTAAAGTATCACTTTTAATATTTTCTCTAATTTTTTGCATTAATTCAGTTAAAAAATAAATATTATGAATTGATAAAAGTCTAGCTCCAAAAGTTTCTGAAGCTGTAATTAAATGTCTAATATAAGATTTGGTATAATTACGACAAGCATAGCAATTACACTCATCATCAATTTTAGTAAAATCTTTTTTATATTGACTATTTTTTAAATTTATTTTCCCATGCCAAGTATATGCATGCCCATGTCTTGCAAGTCTTGTAGGAGATACACAATCAAAAATATCGACACCACGCATTACATTCTCAATCAAATCAATCGGGTCTCCTACCCCCATTAAATAACGGATTTTATTCTCTGGTAAATATTTAGTTGCATATGAAACCATTTTATACATTGTTTTTTTATCTTCCCCTACACTTGTTCCTCCAATAGAATAGCCATCAAAATCCATCTTAACAAGTTCTGTAGCACAATGACATCTTAAATCTTCATATTCTCCACCTTGAACTATTCCAAAAAGCATTTGATTAGGACTATTAAAAACTTCTTTCCCTCTTTTAGCCCATCTTAGAGTTCTCTCTACGCTTTCTTTCATATATTCTTTAGTACTTGGCCATTTTACGCACTCATCAAAACTCATTACTATATCACTACCAAGAGCCATTTGAATCTCCATGGATTTTTCGGGAGTCAAAAATAAACTATCACCATTTTCGTGATTTTTAAAATGAACTCCTTCTTCGGTAATATCTTTAGGTTTAGCTAAACTAAAAACTTGATAACCCCCACTATCAGTTAATATAGGGCCATCATAATTCATAAATTTATGTAATCCCCCAGCAGATTTTACAATATCTTCTCCAGGACGAAGCCATAAATGATAAGTATTAGCTAAAATTATCCCACACCCAATTTCTTTTAACTCCTCTGGTGATAATGTTTTAACTGTTCCATTTGTTCCTACTGGCATAAACATTGGTGTTTGATATACTTTACCATTATATAAAAACTCACCTAAGCGAGCCATGTTCCTTTTTGATTTTTGTTTTAGTTGATATTCCAGTTTCATATAATCATCCTCGTTAACTAATTATAACACGAATTATATTAATAATAAATACTTGCATTTTTATTAAAAATCCTTTATATTAATACTTACTTTGAAAGAGATGAAATTTTATGCAAACTTATCAAATTGGCATTTATAAAATGATAATTGAGTTTTATAAAAAATTTAAATATTCTAAATTTAAAAGTTTAACTAATAAAAGATGTCAAGAACTAGATGATATAGTTTCTAAATGGTGGAATTATTTTCATTATAAACATGAATTTCTAGAAATAGCTAATTTTATTGCCAAAAAATTAACTACTTCATATAAAAATTTTGGATTAAAAAATGGCGATGAAATATTTTATTTTTATATCAAAATGCTTGATCCTAGTTTAATTTTACTAGAAATTCATGAATGTGCTAATACAATTGAAGAATTTAATTATTTAGTCGAAACTAATTTACATTTTTTTGATAAATATTTACTAACATTAGAAAAAACATTAAATGATACTTTACAAATATATAGTTCTATAGATTTATGGTCAAGAGAGGCGATTCGTAATAATCATTTAATAAACATTGCATCACCAAACGAAAAGAAACGATAATTATTTTGCTTAGCTATTTCATAAGCATTTAAAATATATTCTCTTTTAGCTAAAGCACTTACAAGCATTAAAAGAGTACTTTTAGGTAAATGAAAATTAGTAATTAATCCATCAATAGCTTTAAATTCATAACCAGGATATATAAATATATCGGTATTTCCAGAACATTCTTTAAATTCTGGAAATTTATTTGCTACCGTTTCTAAAACTCTAGTACTCGTTGTTCCCACAGCATAAATACATCTTCCATCTTTTTTGGCTTGATTTAATATTTGGGCTACATCACTTTTCATTTCATAATATTCACTATGCATATGATGTTCTTTGATATTTTCTACTTCAACAGGTCTAAATGTCCCAAGACCAACATGTAAAGTAACATAACAAATAATTACTCCCATATCTTCTAATTCTTTTAATAGTTCTTTGGTGAAATGGAGTCCTGCCGTTGGAGCGGCTGCACTACCTAAATATTTAGCATAAACCGTTTGATAACGATCTTGTTCTTTTAATGATTTATGAATATATGGAGGAAGAGGCATTAAACCAATTTTTTCTATTATTTCTAAAAATATTCCTTGATATATAAATTCTACTCTAACAATTCCTTCTTCTAATTTTTCTTTTACTAAACATTTAAGATCTTCGCTAAATTTAATTTCTGTTCCCACATGTAATCTTTTTCCCGGTCTTGCTAGGCATTCCCAAATATCACCTTCAATATTTTTTAAAAGTAATATCTCAATTTTAGCCTTTGTTTCTTCTTTTATTCCCATTAATCTTGCTGGTAATACTTTAGTATCATTTAATACCAAAACATCACCTTTTTTTAAATAATTCTTAATATTATAAAATTTAGTATGTTCAATATTACCACTATCTTTATTTAAAATCATTAATTTTGATTCACTACGATTTTTAATTGGACTTTGAGCAATAAATGATTCATCTAATTCATAATCATAATCATTAATATTCATAAATTCACTTCCATAAAGTATTATAGAAAAAAAAGGACTAAAAGTCCATTATTTTTTATTTTCTTACTAGTTAATTATTAATATTAAATAAATCATTAATTACTTTATAAGATTCTTTAAAATCATCCATACTTAAGTTTATTACTTTAATATTAGAGTATTTTTTCTCTATTTCCGCACTCATTTCTAGATATGCTTTTTGTTGATTTACACTATTTTCAAGTTTAAATGCTTGATAATTATGATGAGATTCTCTAATTAATCTTTTTTCATATAAAGAAGTATCTTTTAAATATAAACATATAAAGTAAATATCAAATTTCAAATTATCAAATTTTTCTAACAAATCATAATATACATCACTAAAAGTGTATTCTTTATAACCAATTCTTGCATAAACTTCTTCAGTAAAAAAAGTTCTATCAAAAATCAAATCCATTGGAATATCTTGCATCTTTTCTAAATATTCTAGTAAAGCTTTATACATTTTCGTACTTAAATTTTTACCAGAATTAGTCTTATCTTTTTGACCAGATAAGCGATACAAATTAGAGCCCGGAAGATTTTCTCTTAAATAATTAGCTAAAGTAGTCTTCCCTGTTCCTTGTGGCCCTTCAATTACAATTAATTTACTCTTATTCATTTAAAACTCCTAATTATTTTTTCTTTCAAATAAAGCAAATTCAAAAGAAATTCCATTTTCTATATCACTATTAATTATGGACTTTTGCCAGTCATCTTCACGATAATCCGGAAAATAAGTATCAGCATCTTCTGCACTAGCTTTAATTAAAGTTAAATACATACGATCTGCTAAAGGATAAAAATAATTATACATAGATGCTCCACCAATAATAAAACATTCTTCATTACTATTTATTTCTCTTTTAATCATTTCTTCAATATTATCGTAAGCTTTTATCAAAGGATCATTTATTTTACTTAAATCATTTACTAAAACAATATTTTCTCTTTTGGGTAAAGAAGATCCAATAGATAAATATGTATTATATCCCATAATTACTTTATGATTTAAAGTCTTTTCTTTAAAATATTTCATATCTTTAGAAAGTTGCCAAATTAAATGATTATCTTTGCCAATTTCTAAATTTTCTCCCACGGCGGCAATTAAAGAAATCATACACTCACCGGCATACTAATTTTACCATGATGTTTATATCCAATTAATTTAATATCTTTAAGGTCTTTGGAATTATCAAATTTAAAAAAGTCATTTATTTCGGGGTTAATCCATAATTTTGGAGCTTCAAAATCACCAAGTTCATGATATCTATTAATTTGTTCTTTAATGCCATCTATTTGATTAACATAAATATGTAAATCTTTTGCATTATAATATAATTTTCCTGGCTTTAAACCTGTCACTTGGGCAATTAAATGCACTAAAACGGCATACTGCGTAATATTAAATGGCATTCCTAAAGGAACATCATTACTCCTACAAGTAACTACTGCATTTAATTTACCATCCGTAACATCCCACATAGAGTTCCATACACAAGATGGCAAAACAGCAGTTTTTAAATAATCATCTTGCCATAGACTCATAACCATTCTTCTGTCCGTTGGTGTCTCTTTTATTTTTCTAATTAATTCATCAGTTAAATTAAATTTATTAACAATATAGCCATAAGCTGTTCCAATTGTATGAGCAAATTCTTTGGGAAATTTACGATCTTGATAATTACCATCCTCATCAATTTCCCACTCATTCCAAATTTTAACGCCTCTTTCTTGTAGCCATCTTACATCATTACTTTTAGCTTGATAAAACCATAAAAGCTCCAAAACAGCTGATTTAAAAGCCACAAACTTTGTTGTTAAAATCGGAAATTCTTCTTCTAAATCAAATTCAAATGATTTAAAAGGTATTTTAATAGTATCAATACCTGTTCTGTTTTCTACTCTAACCCCTTTTTCTAAGATTTCTTCACATAATTCAATATATTGTTTATCCCATTTAGACATACTACATTACCTTTCTAATAATTAAGTGGATACTTATTTGTTATCTCTAATACTTCTTTTTTTAATTTATTTAAAACTTCCACATTATCTTTATTTTTTAAAGCCTCATCTATAATATGAGCAATTTGCATAAAATCATTTTCTTTTAATCCTCTTGTTGTCATTGCTGGACTACCAATTCTAATACCACTTGCAACATTAGCTTTTTCGGTTTCATTTGGTATAGTATTTTTATTAACCGTAATATGAATTTGATCAAGTAATTCTTCAGCCTCTTTACCTGTCACCCCAATACTTTTAACATCAAGTAAGATTAAATGATTATCTGTTCCATTAGATACCACATGATAACCCATTTTAATAAATTCATCACTCATCGCTTTAATGTTTTTCACAACTTGCGTCATATATTCTTTAAATGATGGTTGTAAAGCTTCATAAAAACTTTGAGCTTTCGCGGCAATTACATGCATTAAAGGGCCACCTTGAATCCCAGGAAAAACTATTTTATTAATTTTTTTAGCAATTTCTTCATTATTAGTTAAAATAATTCCTCCTCTTGGGCCTCTTAAAGTTTTATGAGTTGTTGATGTTACCACATCAGCATAAGGTATTGGTGATGGATGAAGGCCAGTTGCCACAAGTCCAGCAATATGGGCCATATCTACAAACATGTAAGCGCCAACTTCATCACATATTTCTCTTATTTTTTTAAAATCAATAATTCTTGAATAAGCCGAAGCTCCCGCAATAATCATTTTAGGTTTTTCACTTAGAGCAAGATTTCTTAATTCATCATAATTAATCATTTCTGTTTCTTTATCAACATCATAACTAACAATATCATATTCAATACCACTAAAATTAAGCTTATAGCCATGAGTTAAATGACCACCATGATTTAAATTCATCCCCATTACTTTATCTCCCGGTTTAAGTAAAGCTTTATATACTGCCATATTTGCACTTGAACCACTATGAGGTTGAACATTTGCATAAGCACAATTAAATAATTTTTTTAAATTTTCAATGGCTCTTTCCTCAAACATATCAATGTATTCACAACCACCATAATATCTTTTATGAGGATATCCTTCGGCATATTTATTAGTTAAAATACTTCCTTGTAATTCTAAAACTTCCTTTGAAACATAATTTTCAGAAGCAATGAGTTCAATATTTTCTCTTTGTCTTTTCTTTTCTAATTCTAAAGCTTTTTTTAATTCACTATCCACTTTTTTCCTCCTTAGCTATTAAAATATTTTCTAAAATCATCGCTATTGTCATCGGTCCAACCCCACCAGGTACTGGGGTAATGTATGATGCTTTTTTAGATACCTCATCATAATCTACATCACCAACTACATGGCCATCAATTCTTGAAATACCAACATCGATAACAACGGCCTCATTTTTAACCATATCTGCCGTAATAAATTTTGGCTTTCCCACTGCACTAATAATAATATCGGCATTTTTGGTTATATCCTTTAGATTTCTTGTTTTAGAATGACACATAGTAACGGTAGCATTCTTTGAAATTAATAAATGAAATAATGGCTTACCAACAATATTACTACGATTTATTAAACATACATTTTTACCCTCTAAATCAATACCATAATATTCTAATAATCTTACAACCCCTTTAGGGGTACAAGATACTAATTTACCATTTCCTAAATATAAATTACCAACTGAGGTACAAGAAAAACCATCAATATCTTTCTTAGGATCAATTTTATTAAAACATTTAGTTTCATCAATTCCCTTAGGTAAAGGGCTTTGAACTAATATGCCAGTGACAGTATTATCGTTATTTAATTTATCTATTAATTCTAATACTTCTTTTTCTTTAATATCTTCATCTAAATGATAAACATCACAAAGAACATTAATTTTAGCACATTGTTTCTTTTTATTATTAATATAAATTTCACTAGCAGGATTATTTCCCACCCAAATAATAGCTAATTTAATATTATCGTTAATTTTTTCTCTTCTTTCTTTTAAATTATCTATTATCTCTTTACTAACTTTCTTTCCATCTAATAAAATCATTTTTCATCCTCCTCAAAAAGGCCATAATTATAAGAAATACCTAAACTTTTATAAGCTTTTTGAGTAGCAATTCTACCACTTCTTGTCCTTTTAATAAAACCTTCTTGTAATAAATATGGTTCAACGACATCTTCAACGGTTGTTACTTCTTCCCCAATACTGGTGGCAATCGTCTCAACCCCAACCGGTCCTCCACCAAATTTATCAATCAAACTAGTTAAATATTCTCTATCAATATTATCAAGTCCAGTTTCATCAACTTTTAATCTTTTTAAAGCTTTCATTGTTATATCTAAATCAATAATACCTGTACCTTCAACTAAAGCAAAATCTCTTACTCTTCTAAAAAGACGATTAGCAACTCTCGGTGTTTTTCTACTCCTTTTAGCAAGTTCCATCGCTGCTTCATCAGTTACTTCAATATTAAACACTTTACCACTTCTAATAACAATATTTTTAAGTTCTTCATAACTATAATATTCTAATTTTGATACAATTCCAAAACGATCACGAAGAGGACTTGATAAATCTCCCGCTCTCGTTGTTGCCCCAACTAAAGTGAAAGGTGGCAAATTAATTTTAATACTTTTGCTTTTACCTTCGCCGCCGCCAATAACTAAATCAATTTCAAAATCTTCCATGGCCGGATATAATATTTCTTCTATATAAGAAGGCATACGATGGATTTCATCAATAAATAAAACATCACCCGGCTCTAAATTAGATAAAATCGCTGCTAAATCGCCGCTTTTTTCAATTGATGGCCCACTAGCAGTCCTTAAATTAGAACCAAGTTCATTAGCGATAATATGAGCAAGAGTTGTTTTACCTAGTCCAGGGGGACCATATAATAAAACATGATCAAGTGGCTCATTACGCATTTTCGCTGCTTTAATAAAAACCCTTAGATTTTCTTTAATTTCTTCTTGGCCAACATATTCATCTAAATACTCAGGTCTTATACTTTTTTCAAAGATATCTTCATCTTCCTTTTCTTCACTACTAACTATTCTATTATCCATCTTTTCACCTTCTAACTACTAACTTAAATATATCATATAAAATAAAAATAAACAAGTTATTTTTGCAAACAATTGTTTATTTTAATAATAATTTTAATGCTTCTTTTACTTGATCTTCTAAGCTTTTGCTATTATCAACCATTGGAATAATTTTCTTTATTTCAGCAGTTTTATATCCCAAATTTTCTAAGACACTTATTAGCTCTTCAATATTATTATCATTTTCTATTTCAATATCAGTATCAACTTTACCTTTTAAATCTAAAATGATTTGCTTAGCTAATTTATCCCCAACTTTAGGAAACTTAGTTAAATATAAGACATTCTCTTTATTAATTGCATCAACTATTCCACTAATTGATCCTGTTGCAAATATCCCACTAGCAACTTTAGGCCCCATTCCTTTAACATTTATTAGTTTTAAAAATAATTCTTTTTCTTCTATACTTTTAAAACCATATAAAGAAGATTCATCTTCTCTTATATGATTATAGACATATATTTTATAAGTTTTTCCTATTTCATAACTAAAAGGATTAGGTACAAAGATATTATAGCCAATCCCATTAACATCAATTACCACACTATTACTAGTTGTACTATCTATTATACCTTTAAAATAACTATACATATATTACCACCAATTTAATTTTACTAAAATCACTACCAATTGTCCATAATCTTTCATATTCAATTTTTAATTTTTTTTACAAAATAAAAAAGCTGTAATAATTTACAACTCTTTTCATAACAATCTTTCATTTAAAATAATTTTATTTTTTAACATTTGTTTCAGGATTATTAATTACTACCCCAACAATACTCTCAAATTTTTGGTTTTCGATACTAGTCTCAGCAGTACTATCAATCCATAAATATGTTTTATATTTTACTGGTTTACCATTTTCAACTTTACCAGCTTCAATAACATATGAACTTTTAGTATAAGATGAATACTTTTTGTTTTCTAAATCATTTATCTTTTGTTCAAGCAAAGTTTTAGTAGTTCCATTAGGTAATGAAGTCATAGTGTTAAGCATTTTAGTACTTATAACATTTTCAGGTGAAGTACTACCAATTACTTTATCCACTTTAACTTTAATTTTACTATCCGGTATATAATTAGTTCCGGTAGATAAAGCTGTCAAAATAATACTATAATCTATTGCATCTCCTTCAGTACAGGTATTAGTTACTGTTACTTCAATTGGTGTAACATGATTATTTTGTAAAGCAAAGTCATCAGTGATAGGATAATTATAAGTTAAATTATTAATTGTATTGCCACTTACTTCAACATCAATACAAGCTGTTTTTCCCCCAATGTTTACAGTTGCATTATTGTTATTTTTATCAACTGCGTCAAAATAAGCATAACTAAATGTCACAATAGTGATAATTAATACAACTACTATTATTGCAACATAATATATATATGACTTAATTCCTTTATTTGGTTTATTTTCTTCCATTTATATCACCCATATCTTATATAAATTATTATAACTTAAATAATCAAAATTATCAATTAAAACAATATTAAAGTTAAAACTATTCTTTAAATTCAAAAATATAATCAAGTATTTGAACTTCGTCTCCTCTTTTAGCCCCTAATTTTTCTAGCTCATCTTCAACGCCCATGCCTTTTAACTTTCTTGCAAATCTTAATACAGCTTCATCTTCATTGAATTTAGTCATATTAAATAATTTTTCAATTTCTTTGCCTTCTATAACCCATATATTTCCATCTTTTTTAATAGTATATGGTTTTTCTTCTTTAAAAGTAAAAATTAAATGACTTTCCATTTCTTCATCTTGATACAATTCATCATTATCTAATTTTTTAATTTCTTCTCCTAAATAATTGATAAGGCTTTCTAAACCAGTATTAGAGATAGCACTTATTGGGAAAATTACTTTATCTGGATATTTTTTCTTAAATAACTCTAAATTAGCTTGAGCATTTTCTAAATCCATTTTGCTGGCTACAATTACTTCTTTTTTGCGGCTTAATTTATCGCTATAATTAAGAATTTCTTTTCTAATTACTTCATAATCATCAGTTGGGCATCTACCTTCACTGGCTCCCATATCAATAACATGACATATTATTTTAGTACGCATGGCATGCCTTAAAAATTTATCTCCTAAGCCAACACCTTCACTTGCTCCCTCAATAAGTCCAGGTAAATCAGCCATTACAAAGGAAGAATTATCTTTAAGTTTTACCACTCCTAAATTGGGAGATAATGTAGTAAAATGATATGATGCTATTTTAGGTCTTGCTGCACTAATCATACTTATTAAAGTGCTTTTGCCAACCGAAGGAAGGCCAACTAAACCAACATCAGCAAGCATTTTTAATTCGCACTTAATAAGTTTAATTTCCCCTGGTTCTCCTTTTTCACTAAACTTAGGGGCAGGATTATCATGAGTAGCAAAAGCTTTATTGCCTTTACCTCCCCTTCCTCCATAAGCCACTACTACCTCATCATCTGGATTAATCAAATCTTTAATGACTAAGTTTGTATCTAAATCACTTATCGTTGTACCAAGAGGTACATAAATAATAACATCATCGGCATTAGAACCATATTTATTAGATCCCTTACCATTTACTCCTTTATCGCCTTTAATAATTTTTCTATATTTTAAATCAACTAATGTTTTAAGTCCTTCATCAACTTTAAAAATTATATCAGCACCCTTGCCACCATTGCCACCATCAGGTCCGCCCATGGGAACAAACTTTTCTCTTCTAAAAGATGTACAGCCATCTCCTCCAGATCCCGCTATAACTTTCAAGGTAATTTCATCTACAAACATATTAATCACCAAAATTATTATACCAAAATTCCACTTAAAATAATATAAAAACTTGAACTAGAAAGTCCAAGTTTCATTTTCAATTGGTGTCCCCTTAGGGATTCGAACCCTAGACCCACCGATTAAGAGTCGGTTGCTCTACCAGCTGAGCTAAGGAGACACATGAACAATAAAATTATAACTTAATCATCAAAAAAATGCAATATGAACATTGCATCTTTATTTCTTATAATCTTTAAAATCAAGAACACGATCTTCATCAGGTTTTATTTCAAAGATAATTCTTTGCATTTTACTAGAGCTTTTCCCTGCAGCATCAGTTATAGTATATAATATCCAATATTGATCTTTATCTTTTTCATGATAAATAACATGCGTAATTTTAGGATTTGGTTTATCTTCAATAACAGTTAAATGTTTATAATTTATATCGTCAATACTTCTAACATTATAAGTATTACTTTCAAAAGTAATTTCGGGAGTCATAATATCTGTTGGATTATTATAATCATTAACCCAATGTCTTTTTCTACCAGAGGCAACCCAACCTTCTTCCCCATTAAAATCTATTTTATACCAAAAATAAGTATTACTACTTTCTAAATCAATATCTAATACTTTATATATCTCTCCTTTTTTAACTACCCCTAAAGGAGCAGAATTAGCATTAGCTTCTTTTCTTACATTAATTGGTGAATCATAAATAATCTCTATATACCAACCTTTTTTTATTTCTTCTAATTTTTTTTCACTATTTTTATTTCTAAATAAAAAGAAAAGAAAAACTCCAATACCAATAACTCCCAATAAAAGCAAACATTGTAATAATCTTTTCATTATCTTACCTCAAAATTATTATAACATATAACTTATAAATTGACAAAAATATATAAATATGCGAAAAATGACTTGCTTTTTTTACATATTTATTATACAATTAACAAGTACATGCGGAATATATTTAAATGGGCTTGTAGCTCAGCTGGTTAGAGCGCACGCCTGATAAGCGTGAGGTCGGAGGTTCAAGTCCCCCCAGGCCCACCATTTAATTTATGGCCCGTTGGTGAAGTGGTTGAACACACATGCCTTTCACGCATGCATTCATGGGTTCAAATCCCGTACGGGT
>CANRLB010000004.1 GCA_947631365.1 uncultured Bacilli bacterium
ATTTTTTAGGTTTTTACCTTTTTTCTTTTGTTATAAAGGTTTGTTTTACATTTCTCCCCACTTTGGAAACACTATCTGATTTGAAAACTTGCTTGACAGTCGTTATTAATGATGATAGAATAGTAAACATTCTACAAAGGGGGAAAAGAAAAATGGATAGAGATTATATGTATTTTGACAAGCGTTATGATGAATTAACAAAAGAATTAAGTGACCCAGAATATGCTTTTGAAAAAGAACAAGAAAGACAAGAAGAAAGAAAAAGAAGAGAATGGAAAAAAGGTTTTAGTAGATACAATCAATTTCAAAGAGATTATGCTAGAGCTATCGATCTTTTGAAATCAAACGGTAAAATGATTGAAGATGCTAGAAATTATTATTCTAATGGCTATTCAGTTAAAAAAGAAATAGTTAAAACTTGTGCTTCTTTAGCGGCTTTAATATCTTTATTATTAGGAACTTATAAACTGACTGGTAAAGGAGATTTAAATTTAAAAACAGCATATAATATAGATCAACATGAAAGCCTTGTTGCAGAAGAATGTTTTATAAGAGAAGATGATGTTAATAATCTAACATTTAAAGAATATGCTAATCTTGATTTAGAAGCTTTAAAGATAGAAAAACAAATTGATAATGGTGGATCTTTTGCTGATTTATATGATAAAGCTTTATTAGTAATGGAAAAAATTGATGTCGATAAAGAATTAAATCAAGAAACTCCTGTAAGTAATAGAATAATTGGTACAGGATTATTATGTTTTTTATATTTTATGCTTTATGTACTATATATTGCTTTAAAATCTTTAACAAGTGATAAAGAAGTATTAACATTAGTAGAGAGAATAGAAAAAATAATTTTTACTTTAAATAATACTAAAGATACCAAAATGTCAAGAAAAGAATATGATATTTTAATAGATAGAATGAATAAAGAATTAAAGAAAGTATTTAAAGAAACAAAGAATATGATGGAATCTAAACCAGTAATTTTATCAAAAATTGAAAATATTAAAAGTAATGGTGGTTTATTCTATCTTGAAACTCCTCTTGTCAATGCTAAATATTTTATAGATGAAGCATATGATTGTTTATATAATTTAGAAAATTCACAAGCTAAAAGGGCTCGCGTTTAAATTTAATTAAAAAATTTCTATAATTAAAGAAAAAGACTTTATATGGGCAAATGTTGATAAGATAAGTTGTTGGTGTTATTAACTTATTCAATAAAATCTGTTAGTATATGAAAACGTCAGGAGGAATTATAATGGCTAAAAGACATTATGTTACTAAAATCGAAAAAACTCAAGGTGACTTGAAATTTTCAAAATTTGAAGGGACATTTGGCGCAATAGAAAGTGTTATAGCTATGTCTATTTTATTTTTAGCTGCCAAATCAGATATGGATGCATTCTATACTATTATTGCTGCTATAGGAAGTTCTGTTTCTTTAACTGGGGGAATTGTGGCTATGGTTGATGGCTTAATTGGAAAATATGTATATAGTCAAAAAATTGAAGAATTAAAAGAAGCTAAAAGTGAATATAGAACGAGATAAAGGAATTTATATGAATATAGATATTAAAGATCTAATAACATTAGATGGAATTAATAGATATGTTGTTGCAAGTAAAGTTTTATATGAGAATATTAATTATTATTACTTAATAAATATAAATAATAACAAAGATATCTTATTTTGTTATGAAGATATCAATGAATTAGTAGAAATTGAAGCTAATGATTTAATACAAAGATTAATACCTTTATTTTTTCAAAATACTCGTAATATATTAAAAGAGTATTCAAATAATAATTAATTTTACGTAAAAAGTGTCAGTTTTATTTGACATCTTTTTTTTTATGATTTAGTATATAGATTGAAAAAGAAAGCGAGATAAAAATTATGCAAGATATAACTGATAAAAGAAATGAACTAATAGATTACAGAAAGCAATTAGAAATTTTATCTGAAGAGGAAAAAATATTACATAATATACATTTGAGAGATATATCAATAGGGAAAATTTGTGGGCCGTTAACTGGCTATCCATCTTTAGATAAACCATGGTTAAAGTATTATCCTGAAAGTGCTATTAAAGCTAAAATTCCTAATAAAACTGCCTATCAATTTGTGTATGAAAAAAATAAGGATAAGACAGGTAATATAGCTTTAAAATATTTTAGTGAAAATATAACATATGGAGAATTATTTTCAAAAATTGATCAAGTTGCGAAAGCATTAATTGAATTAGGAATTAAAAAGGGTGATGTAGTTACAGTTCCCCTTGCAACAACACCGGAAATGGTTTATATAATTTATGCATTAAATAGAATTGGTGCTGTTTCTAATGCTGTTGATCCTAGATTAAAAGAAAATGATTTTATAAGAAGTATTTCAGATAC
Organism: uncultured Bacilli bacterium; assembly: GCA_947631365.1. GTDB lineage: Bacteria > Bacillota_I > Bacilli_A > RF39 > UBA660 > SIG200. Next base: position 2,407 of record CANRLB010000004.1, read on the forward strand.
AAATTCAAAATTTATTATAACTTTAGATATGTGTTTGCCTGAATTAAAAAAAATAATTGAAAATAATAAAATTAAAGCAGTTGTATCACTATCTCCAATGGAATCTTTACCAAAATTTATACAAGTATTAGCGAAGGCTAAAGAAGGGTTAAAAAAATCTTATAAAAATGAAAAATTAATTAATTGGAATCAATTTTTAAAATTGGGCAAAAACAGTAAAATAGTGATAAAAGATGAATATGTTCCAAATACTCCAGTTACAATAGTTCATACGGGTGGAACGACAGGTCAACCAAAAGGAGTAGTTTTAACAAATGAAAATTTTAATTCCATGGCTTTAACTCAAGAAATTTCTCATTATGATGTTCATGAAAAAGATTCGTTTTTAACATTTTTACCACCATTTATTGCTTATTGTCTTGTTAATGCTATTCATGATCCATTATATTTAGGCTTTGAGAACACCTTAGTTCCAACTTTTACACCTGAAGACTTTCCAAAATTGATGGTTAAATTTAAACCCAATCATGTTTTAGCAGGTCCAATTTTATGGGATTATTTTATTAAAAGTTCTTTTGCTGCTAATATTGATTTATCGTTTTTAAAATCGCCTATTTCTGGTGGAGATGCATTAAATCCTGAATTAGAAAAACAAATAAATGAATTTTTTCAATCTCATGGATGTAAGCATAAATTATCACAAGGATATGGTATGTCTGAAGTTGCAGCAGCAGCAGTTTATTCTATTGATGAGTGTTATACTTTAGGATCAGTCGGGATACCTTATGTTAAAAATACAGTTATGGCTTTAGCTAATGACAAAGAAGTGCCATATAATACTCTTGGAGAAATTTGTATTAATTCACCAACAATGATGAAAGAATATATAAATAATGAAGTAGAAACTAATAATGTTATTAGAGTACATGATGGGCAAAAATATGTTCATACTGGCGATATTGGCTATATTAATGAAAATGGCAATTTATTTATTCAAGGAAGAATGAAAAGAATGATAGTAAGAAGTGGAAATAAAATTTTTCCTTCTAATCTTGAAGAAAATATCTTAAAAATAAATGGAGTAGAAAATTGTGCTGTTGTTGGTATGCCTGATGAAGTTGAAAGACATGTTCCTGTTGCATTTTTGGTACTAAAAGAAGGTATAGAAGAAGAAGAAATAAATAATATAATTTATCAAATTAAGCAAAATATAAGTAAAAAACTTCCTTTATTTAATATTCCAGTGAAATTTTTTATTACAAATACTTTACCATTAACAACTATTAATAAAATAGATTTTAAAAGATTAGAAAGTGAATGCTTAGCTTATGTGGAAGATATAAACGAAATTATTTTCTATGTTGAAGGTAAAAAGTTAGAAAGGACACAAAATTAGGTGTTCTTTTTTTTGATTATGCTGTATAATTTAGATAAGGTGATAATATGTCTCAAAACATAGTTGTTTCATTATGTTGCTTTGTTAATATATTGTTAATAATGATAGTTTATTTTTGTAAACAAAGAATAAAAAATCAAGAAAATGATATTTATTCTTTGATGATTGTTATTAATTTCTTTAATGTTTTAGTTGAAATATTGAGTTATTTATTATTGCAAGTGGGAGTTTCTTATGAATCATTTATATATTCTGTTTTTATGAAAATAATTTTATTATTATATTCTAGCTGGATAATTTTATTTAGTTTATATATGTACACTATATCAATAAAAAATAATAAAAATAATAGAATAAATAGGGCTAAAAAAATATCAATAATATTATTTGTTATATTGTCTATTATAATAATTTTTGGAACACTAAAATATAAAATAACGGCTGGTTTATATATACCGATGGGATTAAGTACCTACATTGTATATTTCCAAGCTGCTGTTAGTGATTTATTTATTCTTGTTCTATTGTTTTTAAATCATAAAAATCTTTTTTCTAAAAAATATATTCCTTTACTTACATTATTTACTGTTGGTATTTTAGTAATATTTATTCAAATGCAATTTCCACAATATTTTTTGATTACACCTTTGCTTGTTTTGACAACATTCATCATGTTTTTTACCATTGAAAATCCTGATGTAAAGATGATTGAACAATTAAATATTGCTAAAAGTCAAGCAGAAAAAGCTAATAATGCTAAGACTGATTTTCTATCTAATATGTCTCATGAAATAAGAACCCCTCTTAATGCTATTGATGGTTTTAGTCAATTAATATTAGAAGAAGATGATATTAATGTTATTAAAGATGAAGCAAGAGATATAATTACTGCTTCTCAAAATTTACTTGAAATAGTTAATGGAATATTAGATATATCAAAGATTGAAGCTAATAAGTTAGAAATAGTTAATACCGAATATGAACCAAGTAAAATATTTGATGAACTTGTTAAATTAACTAAAGCAAGAATTGGCGATAAACCTTTAGAATTTCGTGTATCTATTGATAAAGATATCCCAGATTATTTAAATGGAGATTATGTAAGAGTTAAGCAAATAGTTTTAAATTTACTTACTAATGCTGTAAAATATACCAAAGAAGGATTTGTCGAATTAAAAGTAAATACGGTTAAAAAAGATGGAGTATGTCGTTTAATTATTAGTGTTAAAGATAGTGGAATAGGTATAAAGAAAGAAAATATTGATAAATTATTTACTAAATTTGAAAGATTTGATTTAGAAAAGAATATGACAATTGAAGGAACAGGCTTAGGTCTTGCTATAACTAAGAAATTAGTAGATTTAATGCATGGTAGTATAGTAGTTGACTCTATTTATGGTAAGGGTTCAACATTTACTGTCGCAATTGATCAAAAAATTGTTAATAAAGAGAAAAAAGATGAAGTAAAAGAAGAAATAAAAGTTCCTAAATCAATTGTTGTTAAAGGTAAAAAAGTATTAATTGTAGATGATAATTTAATAAACTTAAAAGTTGCAGCTCGCTTACTTTCTACTTATAAAGTGGCAACCGAAGAAGTAGCAAGTGGGTTTGATTGCTTAAAGAAAATTGAAGAAGGAAACAGTTATGATTTAATTCTAATGGATGATATGATGCCTAAGATGAGTGGAGTAGAAACATTTAAAAAATTACAAGAAATGGATGGCTTTAATACTCCGGTTATTGCTCTTACTGCAAATGCCATTGCGGGAATGAAAGAAAAATATTTGAATGAAGGATTTAATGATTATATCTCGAAACCAATTGATAAAAAAGAATTAGAAAGAGTACTAAAAACATATTTAAATGCCAAATAGAAAAAAGTATGTTATAATTTAGTTAAGAATAGGAGATTTATATGAAAGATGTAAGTATTTTAACAGATAATGGAGTTGATTTAGATAAAGCTTTAGAGTATTTAGGAGATTTAAGCTTTTATGATGAAACTTTAGAAACCTTTTTAGAGGAAAATGAAGAAAGAGTTCCTAATATTAAAAAGTATTTAGATGAACAAAACATGGAAGATTATGCTATTTTAGTTCATGCTATTAAAAGTGATTCTAAATATTTAGGTTTTATGTCTTTATTTGATATTGCTTATGAACATGAAATGGCTAGTAAAGCTAATAATATTGATGAGGTAAAAAATAAATTTGCTGAATTAATGGAAGAGATTGATAAATATACGGAACTTTCTAAAAAATATTTAGAAGGGGGAGAATAACATGAAGAAAATAATAGTAGCAGATGATTCGAAAATAATTAGTAATATTGTTGATAGAGCTTTTAGAGATGAATATGAAATCTTAGTTGCTTTTAATGGAAGAGAAGCCATTGATATAATTAAAAATGATGTTAATGGTGATATTGTTGGCATGCTTCTTGATTTAAATATGCCTGAAGTGGATGGCTTTGCAGTTTTAGATTATTTTAAAGAAAATAATTTATTTAAAAGAATACCAGTTTGTATTATAACTGGTGATGTTCAAAAAGAACGAATTGATCGGGCATTTAACTATGATATTGTAGATGTATTGGCAAAACCATTTACTTTTGAAAATGTTAGAGGAGAAGTAGAAAAAATAATTAATTTAAGTACAATGAGGTAATATGGATAAAAATGTTTTTAAAAAGATTAGTTATGGTTTATATATAGTTTCAAGTAATTTTGATAATACATTAAGTGGCTGTGTTGTTAATACTGTTAGTCAAATTACTTCAGTTAATCCTTTAATAGCGGTTTCAATTAATAAAAATAATTATACAAATGCAATCATTAAAAAAAGTCAAAAGTTATCAATTTCTATTTTGAAAACTCAAACTAAAAAAGAACTTATTAATAGATTTGGCTTCGCTTCATCAAAAGATGTAGATAAATTTAAAGATACTCAATATGAAATAATTAATGATGTGGCGGTTGTAACAGAGGATAGTTGTGGTTATATAATAGGTGATGTAACTAATATAATTGATGCTGAAACTCATGATATATTTTTAATAAGAGTGAGTAATAGTCAAATGTTAAATGATGATGAAGCATTAACTTATCAAGAATACCAAAATAAAATGAAAGGTTCATCTCCTAAGAATGCTCCCACATATATTGAACCAGTCATAAGTAAAACAATAACAAATAAATATCGTTGTCTTATATGTGGCCATATTTATGATGATGGCTATGAAAAAATACCTTTTTCTGAATTACCCGATGATTGGGTTTGTCCAGTTTGTGGTGTAGGCAAAGATAAATTTGAAAAAATAAATTAACATCTTCTTTTTTGAAAGATGTTTTTTTGTTGCTTATCAAATAAATTTATGTTAGGATAATTACTAAAAGAAGGCATTTTATGACATTATTATTAATTTATTTAGGAACTGTTATTGGAAGTATTGTAATAAAAGCAATTAGTATTTTAGGCATGTGTAAAGATATTGCTGATATGGGTTATAAATTAGATTTAGATTACTATAAAGGGAAAAAAGATGATATTATTAATGAATTTACTGTAACGAATAATAAATTGCTTTTAATACCAATTTATAATTTATATAAAGTGTTAAATGATAAATTAAATTATAATCAAAGTCGGGAAGAATTTTTAAATAATTTATGGTTAAATCCCTTATTTAAACCATTAAATGATTTTGAGGCAGAAGACTATTTAAATAAACAAACAGGATTAAATGCCCTTTTAGTTCCAATAAAATTTAATTTAAGATTATCAAAAGCTTTGTTTCTCGATATTAAAAAAGATGATATTGAAGGCAGAGTTTATTATGAAAAGACTGATGAAGGAGATATTATAATTTTAGATGTCACAGGGAATGTTAATAAATTAAGCCTTGAAGAACAAGAAGATATTATTTATGAATATTGGGTAAAAGTATTATATGAAGGCTTAAAAGAATATGGTGGCCTTGAAAAGTTAGCCACTAATAAATTTAAGCTAAATTCTAATAATTTAGATAATGAAATGGATATTTCCGAAATGATAAAATTTATTGAAGAAAAGTTTGATAAAGAAGAAATAGCTAAAAATAATGAAGGTCCAAAATTAAAGAGAAAAAGATAATAAAAAAAGAAGAAAAATTTCTTCTTAATTTGAACCGGTATCTTGATCTTGATCATTTTGATCATCAACCCAATCTTCTATATTACTATCTATTGTTTTAGTATTAATTGTTAAAGCATTACTCATATTATTTCTAAATAATGAATAGGAAGCTTTAACTTTAAATGTATATTCGCCACTTTCAGTAACATTATAACTATATGTATTACTATTAGTATAACCAATTTCAGTTTCTTCACCATTGCTATTTACTAAATAAATACGATATCCTAAAGTTCCAAAAGTTTTATTATTATAAGCTATTCTAGCATCATAATATTTTTGAGAATAATTACTATCATAATAAGTGTTGAAATGTTGTTGAAGATAAGTTGGATTAATAGCATCCGGTATGGTTATTTCATCCCATTTAATTGTAATGGTATTGCCACTATAAGTATATGAACCATTAGTTGGAGTACTTAAAGTATCATATCTATTTGAAGTATTTGTTGGTTCAGTTCCTTTTAAGAATAATTCGGTTAAACACATATCTGTAGGTGTATATGCACTACAAAGTTGAGCAGGGAATGTTTCTTTTTCTATTTTTACTTCGATAATATTTTTAGGTACTTTGAAGTTACCAGCATTTTTATGAATGTTTGTTGATAAACCACCCATAATATTTGATCTTGCTTTAATACCATCAGAGTTTTTTAAATACCAGCCATTATTAACATATTCTTCGGTTATTTTATCATATCCATACCATAAGGCAATCGAGTATTTAGGAGAAATGGTGGCCATCCAAATATCACTTACCGCTGTAGAAGGTACTTTAAAGTTAAAATCATTTCTGTTATAATTGGTTGTTCCTGTTTTACCACCAACTTGAGCTCCAGATGGTTTTCTAAATGCTGAATTAGCAGAAATAAGTAAATCAGTCATTAAATAAGCTGCCCATTCTTCCATAACTTTTTCTTTAGTATAGCTTTTTGGATATTCACGGTTATTATTAGCGGGATCTATTACTTTGGTATAAGCATAAGGTTCAATATAATAACCACCTCTTGCAAAAGTACCGTAGGCTGCAGATAATAATAAAGGCGATATACCATTTTTCCAACCACCAATTGCATCAGGTTCATACAATTCTCCTTCATCTTCAGGATGAATATTAAGTTTATCTAAGAAATCTAACATAATTGTTTTATCCATATCAGCTAAAGCTCTAAAAGCAAGGACAGCAGGAATATTTCTTGAATCTTGAACGGCCCAACGCATCGTAATTAAACCATCATGTTTGTTATCATAATTATTAACAACTTGACTACTATTAGAATAAGTTATAGCTTCATCTAAGAACATAGCATAAGTACTTTTAGAAATATTTTGAATATACATAGCATATTCCGTAATTGGTTTAGCTGTTGATCCTGGTTGCCGTTTAATATCTGTTGCGTTACTATCACCTTGGGCTACATAATTTCTTCCACCTGATAAAGCAACAATTGAACCATCTACTGAAGAAGTAACAGCAATGCCTTCATCATCTTTTTCATTTATGAATTTAAAGAAAGTTCCATTTTCGGCTTTTTCTAAAACAGCTTGAATAGATGGATCAAATGTTGTATAAATTTCTAAAGAGGCTTTTCGAGCATCAATACCTAGATCTTCTGATACCTCATCTAAAACATAATCGATAAAAGCTTGATTACTTTCAACTTCCATATTGTTTTCTTCTTCGTGATCTATAACTAAAGATTCAACAGGAATAGCCATAACATCATCCATTTGTTCTTGCGTAATATAACCATGTCTAACCATTAAATTTAAAACAATTTTTTGTCTATTTTTACATCCTTCGGGATTTTTATAAGGATTATATCTGTATGGAGCTTGGAACATTCCTGCAATAATAGTTGCTTCAGCTAAGTTAATATCTTTACTTGATTTACCAAAGAAATATTGGCAAGCTTGTTCAATTCCAAAGGTGCCTCCTAAATTAATATTTCCTCCTCCAAATTGGAAAGTATTTAAATAAAATTCAATTATTTCTTCTTTTGTATAATTAGCTTCTAATTTAAAGACTGACATATAGACATCTTGAAATTTTCTAATAATCTCTTCAATAGGATTAGCATTTGCCCCCGTATTAGTGTCAGTTTGCGTATATCTATTTTTCATAAGTTGCATGTCTAGAGTAGATGCTCCACCAGCATCATCTTGACCTAATAACTGTAAAATGGATGCTTTTAAAAATCTAAATAAATCAATTCCATTATGTTGGAAAAACCTTGAGTCTTCCGTAGCTACCAAAGCATCAATTAAAACATCAGGGATTTCATCATAAGTAACGACAGTCGCATTAGCAGCACCAACTCTAGCAAATTCTAATCCATTTTTATCATAGAGAATAGTTGGCTCTTTTTGATATAATTTGTCTTTTTCAAAATCCGGTGATGATATAACTATATATAAAGCAAATAATAACCCAAGACTAATTAAGCTAATGGCAATTATTAATAAAACATTTAAAATGCTTTTCCATAAAACTTTTTTAGGTTTATCTTTTTTAATTTTTTCTTTCTTTTTAGTTTGTTTTTTTACTGGTAATTTAATTTTTTCTTTTAATTTACTATTTTTTCCCTTTTTATTATTTTCCTTCATTATTAAAACCTCCAATTAAATCCACATATGTTAAATAATTAATTCCTTTATTATAATTATATTCTAGTAAATAAGCATTTTTTTGAATAAATTCATAGGGAATACTTTTTCTATCATTATTATCAATAAAATTTATTAAATCAGGTCCATTTAATAAATAATACATATTATTCATGGCAATAATTAAAAAAACTATTCCACCGTGTTTTATAACATTTCTAATATGCTTAATTTGATGAGGATGAATATTATTTAGAGGAAAAGATGTTTTTGATTCAGTATTTTTAGCATCAAATTCAATATATTTTCCTTTATATAATCCATTATAATCTAATGTTGATTGGGTAGCAAAATATGCTTTATTAATAACTTGTTTATTATTTTCATAACTGACTTTAACAACACCAATAGGAGTTGGTTTTTTATATATTAAAGCTATATCTTTTTCTAAGTAATAAAGATTTGTTTCATTAATAATATTTTCTAAATCCATCCCTCTATTAGCATAATTAATATTTTTATGATACTCTTTTTTTATTTTATTAGGGTAATTCACATATTTCACCTATCTTTAATTATAACAAATTTTTAATTATTTATAAACCTCTATATTAAATAAAATGCTTACTTGACAAAGTAAGCATAATATTCATCAAATGTTATATGATGTTCATAAATATAAGTGGCTGCTTCAATTCCGACATAACGATAATGCCATGATTCATAAGCATAACCAGTAATATCAACTTTATCACTTGGATATCTTTCAATAAAACCATATTTATGAGCATTTTCTTTTAACCATTTATAAGAATCAGAGTCAGCAAAATCTTTTTGGCCAGTGCCTTTTTCAAAAACATCAATGGTAAGACCTGTTTGATGTTCAGAATGCCCAGGACGAGCTGCAATGGTATCAGCATATTTACTTCCACTAGTATTAGCATATTCATCGTAAGTATCTTTTTGTTCAGTATGGGTTCTATATGATGAATTAACCATTAAATAATAACCAGCATTATGGGAAGCATTCCATAAATTTAAGAAAGCATCATAAGCTTCTTCCGTCATTTTTTGACTACCATATTCACCATATGCATAATCAAGAGAAATAGAAACTAAATTTTCTGGTACATAATTATCAGGTAAATAATAGTATTTATTAACTAAAATTAAATTACCTTTAGATAAATCTGTTTCAACAGTTTCTGTATAATATTCTTTATCAACACCAGCATTAACTTTTTCGACAATATTAGTTAAATTTTCATCTTTGTTTTGATTATAATAATCTAAATAGCGATAAAATTTATCATAAATAAAATATTCTTCTTTTAAAATGTTATTATAGATTGTATTTTGATCTTGTTTTAAAATATATTCTAATTCTTTATCTTGATATTCCTTGACCATTTCTTTTGCATCTTCAAGGGAATAACCAACAGTAGTAAGCTTATATTCATATGTTTTTTCATAAGCTATTTTTTGACTAATTTTAACATAAGAATAAATTCCTAAACTTAAAAATAAAATTACAATAGCACTAATAATAATAATTTTTTTAACGCCCTTTTTTAATCTCATTATCATTCTCCTTATAAAAATTATAGCATATAAAAATAAAAAGCGAAATACTATCTAATAAGTTTTTCTCTTTAATAATACATGCGAATTCTCTAGAGATTTCGCAATTAAATTGTTATTTTTTTAAGATTTTGGGTAGAAAGGTGGGTGGGTGCGAATGAATAAAAAATATCGTGAAACGATACAATTATTTATTGCTTTTATGTTAGTCTTAACATTGTTAATATTAGTCATAAAAATAACTAACCCTGTGGGTTAGTTAACATCTACTAGGTAACGCTTATTTGCGCCTTCCTATTTATAATTTTAACATATTTATTTTTTATATACAATTATTTTTTATATTTAGCTAAAATTCTTTTAGTACTATTACTTAGATTACCTGATATTGGTTTATAAGTTAAAGCAATATCTTCACTTAAAGGATTTAATTCTTGATAAAATTCTCCCGATATGCCATCAATTTCACAAAGATAGGAATAAGATAAGCATAGAGGGTTAGCTTGTCTTATTTTAGGTTGAGAAATGATTGCTAAGGGGTCATTTTCTTCCTTTTGGTAATAAACTTTGTCAAAAGTTGTTACATCTTTCCAAACATCAGCATACTTACTTGCTAATATTTTTGCTATTATTTCTTTTTCACTTAATTTAAATAAATCATCATTAGTTATGACTCCAATATCTTCATAATAATTTAAAGTCATTCCTAAAACTTCCATCATATAACGACTTTCTTTAGAAAGGAGAATACGACTATAAACATTTATGGCTTTAAAGAAATCTTCATAATAAGGACCTTCAAATGATTCACTCATTACCATTTCACCATCAAAATTTAAACATCTTTCACTTGAGGTATCTATAGTTATACCTTGAAGATTTTCTAAAAACCCGAGCATATAATAAAGCTCTTTTATTTCCTCAAAAGTATGGGTATGTTGCCAAATTAGACAAGTTGAAAGAATGCCATCGGAGCGGTCAAGGCAAAGAGTAGGAGTTGGTTTATCAATTAAATGATAATTGGATGCATCAGCTACCTCATCAATTGAAATTTTATCTTCATTTAAGTAAGTTAATAATTCTTCATCAAGACTTATAATTTTTTTAACATCAAGTTCATCATTTTCTTGAGTTAAAGCTTCACCCCTTTTAAAAGAATTGACATGAGAAAATGATAGAGTACCAATATCATGAAAAGCCCCTGCTAAAGCAACTTTTAAATCTTCTGATAATTTATAAGCCGTATATGCTACATTTTGAGAGTGATCGAAACGTGAATAATATTCAATTGGTTTTAGTTTGGCTATATTAACATAGTCCATGCCACAAAACATGCCTCGTCCTTTTAATCTTTGCAAGGTAGAAGTGTTAAAATATCTATCTAAAAGATTAGTGCTATTTTCTTTATTTAATTCTCTATATTGCTCTGTTAACATTTTCTTTCTCCTTAAGATGCTATTATATAATATAAAGTATTTATATTTCAACATTTTTATAATTTTTGTAGGAGGTAATGGTATGGAATTAACATATAGTGAAAAATGTTTATTAGCCATTTACTTAGAGTATTTTGGCTAGGTGTTTAAATTATTGGATTAGCAGAAATAGAGAAAATAGAAGTAGAGAAAAAAATTCAACTAAAAAAGCAATATTAAAAAGAGTAGTAAAAAAATAAAGGAAATTTTATTAATTGTGATCGGTCAGATATAAAAAAACTTAGGATAAAACCTAAGTTATTTTTAAATGGTGTCTCCGAGGCGATTCGAACGCCTGACCGATCGCTTAGAAGGCGATTGCTCTATCCAGCTGAGCTACGGGGACAGCTAACAAATAAAATTATATAACATTATTTTGATATTTTCAAGTATAGTATCGCCATTCTAAGCATAAAAATACCTTTTTTAAACAAAAAAGGCATCAACTAAGTTATCATCAACATAAAAAATTGTTTCATTTATATTATAGGTATCCCTTATAGATAGGGCAATAGAATATTTAACTTCTTCAATAATACTATTATCATCTAAACTTAAAACAGAATTATTAAAACTTAAATTAATGGAATTTTCTAAGATTTCATAATTTTTAAGTTCCGCAGATGCAGTTAAGTAACTAACTAAATTGGTATTAAAAGTGGGAGATGATTTTAACTTTTCAATAATAACTTCAACTTTTTCTTTATTAGTATTAGTAATCGTAGTTACTGGTGTATAATAATTATAATTATCAGCTTTGCTAACATAATAAGTGGTTATTTTAGCTATTTCTTTCATACTATTAAGATCATATACTTTATTGATACCAAAACTACGATCTAAAGTATTAGGAAGTATTTTTTTACTGTGGGGTAATTCCTTTAATAATTCGCCTTCAATAAAAATCATAATTTTTTTAACATCTTTAATTTCTGTTAAAGAATAAATAATTGCTTCAAGCATTTTTTCTTCATTATCTTTGGAAACTAATAATAACTCTTTAGAAAAATTAATTTTTAATAGACCATCATTTAAATCTTTGGATAAAATTTTAGTGTTTTTAGGAATAATTTTTTTAAAATTATTAGGAATATAGTTATTAGAACCATCAATAGTTAGATTATCAATTACTTCATCAATTAATTCCATGGTGTTATCATTTTTTTGGATTACTTCAAAACGAGAAACTAAATTATTATTATCTACTAAATAAATAGGAATTGTTTTTAAATCAGTGTAAGTTAAAGTACTATTAATATTTAAATGATCATTTCTAGGGAAAAAGTATAAAATTAATAAAAATAAAAAAGAAAAAGAAATAATTACAATTTTTTTAAAAGCCAAATTTTTAAGCAACTTAATCACCTTAGTTAATTATATTATAAAAGGAAATGATTATTCATTTCCCTAAATAGATAATTCACCTAATTTTAATAATTCTACAACAGCTTGAGCTCTTGATTTAACTCCTAGTTTTTGCATTGTATTTGATATATGGTTTCTGACCGTTTTTTCACTTATTCCTAAAAATTTAGCAATATCTTTTGTTGTTTTATTAAGGACCAATAATTCAAAAACTTCTTGTTCTCTTGCTGTTAATATACCTTTAGTCATTATACCTTCCTTTCAATCATAGTATTTTATGAGAAAAGGTATACTTTTGTGTAATACACTATAAGTTATTTTTATCAATTTTACCTAGAAGATAATCAATAGAGGTTTGATATCTTTTAGCTATTTCTAATAAATAAAGAGTAGGTATTTGATATTTGCCAAGTTCATACCCAGTCCATGTACTTCTTGATATATTTAAGATATTAGCCATTTTGATTTGAGTTAATTTATTTTCTTTACGTAAAATTCTAATTCTTTCTCTAAATAATTTATTATCAATTTCCTTTTTATTGTTAGGATATTGTTTGTTTTTAGTAAGTCCTAAAGCATAATCTATTGATATATCAAAATAATTACATAATTTATTTAAATGTTTAATGGGTATAGTATCTCTTTCTATTTCGTAAGAAGCATAAGTAGAGCGTTTTATTCCTAATAAATTAGCCATATCCTTTTGTAAAAGATTATTATTTTCTCTTAAATCTTTTATCCACTTCATTCTTATACTTCCCTTAGTTTAAATTATAAAGGTTTATTAGAAAGTTAAATAATTTTGTGTATGTATTTGGACATTTTTCTTGCTTCAGAAAAAAGTATATGTTATACTGATATAGTCAGATGATAAAGACGTTAAAACATGAAACCACTCAGATATACTTCGATATATCTGACAATATTCTTTGGAAAAGGTTTTTATACCTTTTCTTTTTAAATTAAGTTACAAAAGCATTAATTTATAGTAAAATAGAATTATGAGAAATTTATTTGATTTAAAACTTAGTGATTTAGAAGAATATTTTATAAATATTAATGAGAAAAATTTTAAAGCTTCTCAAGTTTTTGAGTGGTTATATACTCATCGGGTATTTGAGATAGATAATTTTACTAATATAAAAAAAGATTTAAGAGAAAAATTAAAGCAAGATTTTAATATTGATTTTATCAAAATAAAAAAAGTTGAAGAGGGAATTGATGTTAAAAAATATTTGTTTTGGCTTTTAGATGGCAATTATGTTGAAGGTGTTTTAATGCATCATGATTATGGCTATTCTTTATGTGTATCCAGTGAAGTAGGATGTAATATGGGATGCAAGTTTTGTGAAAGTGGAAGACTCAAAAAAGTACGTAATTTAGAGACTTATGAGATGGTTGAACAAATAATTTTAATTGAAGAAAGAGAAAAGATTAGAATTGATCGAGTTGTTATTATGGGAATTGGTGAACCATTTGATAACTATGATAATGTTATAAATTTTATTAAAATAATTAACCACTCTAAAGGTTTAGCTCTTGGAGCAAGACATATAACAGTTTCAACTTGTGGAATAGTTCCTAAAATAAAAGAATTTAGTAATTTAGATTTACAAGTTAATCTAGCTTTATCTTTGCATGCACCAAATGATGAATTAAGAAATAAAATCATGCCTATTAATAAAGTGTATAATATAAGTCAAGTAATGGCAGCGATTAAAGACTATTTAAAGAAAAATAATAGACGAGTTACTATTGAATATGTTATGATAAATATGGTTAATGATAGTGATGAATGTGCATATGAATTAACTAAACTTTTAAAAGGAATGAATGTATATGTAAATTTAATTCCTTATAATGAAACTAATAATTTAGAGTTTAAAAAAAGTAAAAGAATAAATGAATTTAAGAATATATTACTAAAATGTGGCATAAACACTACAGTAAGGAAAGAATTTGGGGGAAGTATTAGTGGAGCTTGCGGACAACTAAGAAGTAAAGAGGTGTAATTTATGAAAGCATATTATATGACCGATTCTGGAAGAGTTAGAAGTCATAATGAAGATAGTGTAACAATTTTAAAGAATGCCAGTGATGAATATTTACTTATCGTAGCGGATGGTATGGGCGGACATAGAAAAGGGGAAGTGGCATCAAGTATTGTAGTTTCTCAATTAGGAAAAAGATTTAATGAAACACCAAGTATGGGTTCTAAACTTGATGCCATAACTTTTCTAAATGATAATATAAGTGAAATAAATAATATGATTTTAACTTATGGCGAAGAACATGAAGATTCCAAAGGTTTAGGTACAACGGTGGTCGTGGCTTTATATACTAAAAATTATTTAATTTTTGGTAATATTGGCGATTCATCGGGTTTTGTGATGAAAAAAGGTAAAATTCATAAAGTTACTAAAGATCATACTTTGGTAAATTTGTTGGTTGATGCTGGTAATCTAACGGTAGATGAAGCCATGACTCATCCTAAGAAGAATGTTTTAATGAAAGCCTTGGGAGTAGCGGAAAAAGTTGATTTAGATATTTTTGAAGTTATTGATATGGATGAAATAGACGCAGTTCTTCTTTGCAGTGATGGGCTTACTAATATGTTAACTCAAGAACAAATTGAAAAAGTATTAGATGATTTAGAACTTGGGGAAGATGAAAAAATAGAGAAATTAATTAGAAAATGTAATGCTAGAGGTGGAAATGATAATATTTCTATAGCATATTTAACTAGGGTTGGTGATTAGGATGATTATGAAAGGGCAAAAAATTAGTGATCGATATCAAGTTATAAAAAGTATTGGTGAAGGTGGTATGGCAAATGTTTATTTAGCTTATGATACTATTCTTGACCGTAATGTTGCTGTTAAAGTTTTAAGAGGTGATCTTGCTAATGATGAAAAATTTGTAAGACGGTTTCAAAGAGAAGCTTTAGCGGCATCATCACTTTCACATCCAAATATTGTGGAAGTTTATGATGTTGGTGAAGATAATGGTGAATATTATATTGTCATGGAATATATTGAAGGAAAACATTTAAAACAACTAATTAAAAAAAGAGGAAAACTTACCATTACGGAAGCGGTAGATATTGTATTGCAAATTACAGATGGCCTATCTGTTGCCCACGATTCTTATATCATTCATAGAGATATTAAACCTCAAAATATTATGATTTTGGAAAATGGATTAGTTAAAATTACTGATTTTGGAATTGCCATGGCCATGAATTCTACTCAACTTACGCAAACAAATTCAGTAATGGGGAGTGTTCATTATTTACCACCTGAACAAGCTAGTGGTAAAGGAGCAACTCTTCAAAGTGATATTTATTCTATAGGAATATTATTTTATGAACTTTTAACTGGTAAACTTCCTTTTAAAGGGGAAAATGCGGTTGAAATAGCTTTAAAACATTTAAAAGAACCTCTTCCAAGTATAAGAGAAGAGATTCCAAATATTCCGCAAAGTGTAGAGAATATTATTATTAAAGCTACCGCTAAAAATCCTAAAAATCGGTATAATGATGCAAGAGAGATGCATGATGATTTAAAAACTTGTTTAGATGAAACAAGAAAAAATGAAGAAAAAATAAAATTAAAATATCCAGAAGTATCTGATGATACTAAAATAATTAAACAAGTAAAAGAAGAAGATAAAAAGGGTATTCATAAAAATGAAGAGAAAGAAGAAGTAATTGCTAAGAAAATTACGGGTGATGATTTGAAAAAGCAAAATAAAATATTAATTAAATTAGCTTCTATTTTTACGGGACTTATTATTGTCGTTACTTTAGTTTTTGCAATTATTATGTTATTTAATACAACTGCTGATAAGATTGTACCAGATGTAGCTAATAAAACAGTAAGTGAAGCAATTAAAATATTGCAAGATGAAGGATTTACAATTGCTAGTGAACAAGAAGGAGTATCTTCTAAAGATGTTGAAGTTGGTAAAGTTGTAAGAACTTCTCCTTATGCTGGTGTAAAAAAGAAAAAAGGAGCTGAAATTAAGCTATATGTATCAACTGGTGATGAAACGATTATTTTAGATGATTATACAGGTAAAAATTATTTAGAAGTAAAAGGTTCTTTAGAGGCTAGAGGATTAGTAGTTAATATTGAAGAAGAAGCTGTTGATGAGGATAGTAAATTTAAAGAAGATGAAATTGTTAAACAATCAATTGAAAAAGGAAAAAGCCTTAAAAAAGGGGAAAGTATTACTTTAACTATTGCCGTTGTTGGCGTTGTTTATCCTGATTTTACAGATGGTTCATATAGTATTGGCGATGTTGAAGATTTCTGTCAAGAACACAATATTAATTTACAAATTACCGAAACAACTAGTGAAGAATTTTTAGATGGTACTATTTATCGTCAAAGTAGAGCTGCTGGTGATTCAGTGGTATCTGGGGCAAGTTTTAAAGTTTGGGTTTATGTTAATGAAGTAGAAGAACCAACTGAACCAGATCAACCAAATGATGATAATGTTTGTACGGAAGGCTTATGTTAGAAAAAGGACTTATTGTTAAAATTAATAGTGATACTTTTACCGTGAAAGAGAAAAATAATTATTATGATTGTAAATGTCGTGGTAAATTTCGTAATATTAATTTGAAACCTTTAGTGGGAGACAATGTTTTATTTAATAAAGAAGAAAAAATTATTGAAGAAATAGAAAAGCGAACTAGTGAATTAATACGTCCTCAAGTAGCTAATGTTTCTCACGCTTTAATTGTGACAAGTATAAAAAAACCTGATTTAAATCTAACACTTCTTGATAAATTAATAAGTATAATTACTATAAATAAGATTATGCCAATTATTGTTTTAACTAAATTAGATTTATTAGATAAACAAGAATTAAAAAAAATAAAAAATTTATTTAAATATTATAAAAATATTGGTATAAAAGTATTTACTAATCATGATATAAATAAAATAAAGCGAAGTTTAAAAGGGCATATTGCTACTGTATGTGGTCAAACTGGAGCTGGTAAAAGTACTTTAATTAATAAATTTGATAAATCTTTACATCTTGAAACGAAGGAGATATCAGAAAGTTTAGGTAGAGGAGTACATACAACTAGAATAGTTGAGTTATTTGAATTATCTAATTTTTATATTGTTGATACTCCAGGATTTTCAGCAATAGATATTAATAATTATAGTAGAGAAGAAATAAATAATAGTTTTATAGAATTTAGAAATTTAAATTGTAAATTTAAAAATTGTTCTCATGAAAAAGAAATTGGTTGTCAAGTTAAAGAACAAGTTACAAAGGGTAAAATATTAAAATCAAGATATAATAATTATTTACAATTTATAAAAGGAGATTAACAAATGATATCAGTAAGTTTTTTAAAAAGTAAATATAATTGTGAAGATACAATTGCCTTAATAGATAAAAGTAATGCTTCTTTAATTCATGTTGATTTAATGGATGGTTTATATGTTCCAAATAAAAATTTTGAAATAAATGAAATAATGGCATTATTAAAAAATGTAAATAAACCAATTGATATTCATTTAATGGTTAATAATCCATTAATTTATATTAAAGAATTAGTTAAGTTAAAGCCTTATATTATAACTATTCATTTAGATGGAACTCCAAATATTTTAGAAACTTTAGAATTTATTAAAAGGCATAATATTAAAGTTGGGGTTGCAATAAATCCTCATGAAAATGAACATATAATTGATAATTATATAGATCAAATAGATTATGTTTTAATAATGAGTGTTAACCCTGGATATGGTGGTCAAAAATTTATTCCTGATGTTTTAAAAAAAGTTAATTATTTAAAAGATAAGTTTTTAATAGGTATTGATGGGGGTATTAATGAAGATTCAATTAAATTATTAAAAGGTTATCCAATAGATATTATTGTAAGTGGGGCATATATTTGCTTAAGTGATAATTACAATGAAAAAATAGAGAAATTAAACAAAATGGTATAATTTCTCTTTTTTATGTATTAATCTAAATATAAAATTTGACAAATTCCCTCAATTATGGTAGACTAACGCTCGTTGGTTGAAAAATTTTTTCCAAATTAAAGGGGATAGTGATTATGAATATTAAAAAGATAATTTGTGGGATAGTTGCTGTAACTACAATTGTAAGTTGTAATGAATATTTAAAAAAAGTTGCTAAAGAAAATAAAGAAACTTATATAGAAAGTTTAGATCAAGAATATATAGATTTTGCTCAAGTTTTACCATGTGTAAATCCAACTGATTTAAATAATTCAAAAATTAGCGAGGATGATTTTAGAAAATTGTCTATATTTGAAATGCAAAATTATATAATTAATACTTATAATGTTAATTATTTTGATTTAGTTGATGCAATTACGTTAAAAATGGCAAATAAAATTAAAGGCGATAGTGAAGATATAAAATTTAATCTTAATAGTGAAGCATTCAAAATTACTAAAAGAGATGATTTTGAAGAAATAAGAAGTTTATTTAATATTTTATTTGAAGCTAAATTTAATTATGCTTTAGAAAAGGAAAATCTAAATGCAGAAGATTTGGATACTATTTTAGAATCAATTATTGTTTATAGTAAATATAGTTATGAAGAGGGCTATTTAAATATGAATTTAATAGAAAATAGAACTCATTCTAATTATTTTGTTAATTTAGTATCTAATGAATTTTTTGATGGAGCAGGATTTAATTTGTATTATCAATTAATAGCTAAAAATCAATTTGAGGTATATAAAAATAAAAAATATCAAGAATATAGTGCAAACAAATTAGCTTATCCATCTTATTATGGGGCAATAGATAATATAGTTTATGGAATTAGTGTTCATGATTATCTTAATTTTACTTTACCAATGTTTAGTACTGGTACTTTGTTAGTTGAAAATGGCAATGTATATAGTAATCCAATCCCTTTAGAAGATAAAATAGATAGTGATACTTTAACTATAAAAAGAAATATGTAATAATTTATTTTAATTTATCGGCCGCGGTAACAAAACTTAGAAATAAAGGATGAGGTTTTGTTGGCCGACTTTTAAATTCAGGATGAAATTGGCAAGCAATAAAATGAGGATGATCAATAAGTTCAATGATTTCTACTAAATTAGCTTTATTATTAATTCCCGAAATAATAAGGCCGTTTTTTTCTAAAATATCCTTATAATTATTATTAAATTCATAACGATGACGGTGGCGTTCTAAAATTGTATCTTGTTTATAATTTTGATAAGCTAAGGTATTTTTTACTAAAGAACATTCATAATTACCTAATCTTAAAGTACCACCCATATTTATAATTGCTTTTTGGTTGGCCATTAAATCAATAAGAGGATTCTGACATAAAGGGTTAAATTCTGTTGAATTAGCATCTTCTAATTTACATACATTTCGAGCAAATTCAATAACAGCAAGTTGCATACCTAAACAAATACCTAAAAAAGGGATTTTATTGACTCTGGCATAATTAATAGCTTTTATTTTACCTTCAATTCCTCTTCCTCCAAAACCACCAGGAACTAAAATACCTTTAGAGTTTTTAAAAATGGTTTTTAAATTAGCACTTTCTTTTTCTAAATCTTCGGAATTTACCCAGTTAATTTTAATCTTTTTATTTATTTTATAACCAGCATGTTTTAAAGCTTCAACAACAGAAATATAAGCATCATGTAATTCAACATATTTTCCTACTAAAGCAATTTCTAATTCATCTTTTAAATTATCAACAATAGTTATTAAATTTTCCCAATCTTTTAAATTAGATTTTTTTAATGGTAAATTAAATTGTTTTAAAATAATTTCATCAAAATGTTGTTTATAATAATTAATTGGTATTTGATAAATATTATTAACATCAACTGAATCGATAATATTTTCAATAGGAATAGAACAGAAAAGGGATAATTTTTCTTTAATGTGATTATTAGTGCTAAAAGGAACACGACATACTAAGGCATTTGGCTGAATTCCTTTATTTCTTAAGTCTTTGACACTATTTTGGGTTGGTTTGGTTTTAAGTTCATCTGAGCCAAAGATATATGGTACTAAAGTACAATGGACAAAGAAAGTATTTTCTTTCCCTAATTCATATTGAACTTGTCTTAATGATTCAATAAAAGTTTCAGCTTCAATATCACCAACTGTCCCACCAATTTCGGTTATGACAATATCAGCATTAGATGAAGTTGCGGCTTCATAAATTTTATTCTTTATTTCATTAGTAATATGAGGTACAAGTTGAACTGTAGCTCCTAAATAATCACCATGTCTTTCTTTTTCAATAACTGATTTATATATTTTCCCATTCGTAATATTTGATGAATAATTTAATTCTTCATCAATAAATCTTTCATAATGCCCTAAATCAAGGTCAGTTTCACACCCATCATAGGTTACAAATACCTCGCCATGTTGAATAGGGTTCATTGTCCCAGGATCGACATTAAAGTAAGGATCGAATTTTTGCATAAAAACTTTATAACCTCTTGCTTTAAGTAAAAGAGCAATGCTTGATGCTGTTATTCCTTTACCAAGTCCTGATACTACGCCCCCTGTAACAAAAACATATTTAGTCATATTTACCTCCCAATAAATAAAAAACTAATAATTCTTTTGAGAACTATTAGGCTCTCTTTTATTATAAAAAAATTAAATTTTAGAAACAATATTATTTCTAAAATTTGACAAATATTAACAAATTAAAAATTTTGTCAAATCTTGTATTCTAAAATAATAATTTCTATGATAAAATTTAAATAGTAAGGTGATTATTATATGACAAGAGAAACTTTTTTACTTATTGCGGTTGCATACTATTTACTTACAATGGTTATTGTTTTAGTAGTCTTAATTGTCATGGATAAAAGATATAAAAATAAAATAAATAACGAAATAAATAATTTAGAAAGAGAAAAGAATTTAATAATTTCTTCTAATATTTTATCAGAACTTAATAAAGTAGAGGCTTTAGTTAATAATGTTGAGTTAAAGAAAAAATATAAAGGTTGGCTTAAAAGATTTGAGTTAATTAGAGATGTTGAAGTACCTAAAATAACTGATGAAATAATTGAACTTCAAAATGATTTTAATGAAAAAAATTATGATAAATTAAAAAGAAGTTTAGTTGATGTTGAAGTAGATATAAATTATTTAAAAACTAAAAGTGATTTTTTGCTTAATGAAATAAAAGAAATTACTTTATCAGAAGAAAGAAATCGCGAAACAGTTATTAAATTAAAAGCTGATTATAGAGAAATTAGAAATTTATATAATAATAACATTAATGATTTTGAAATTATTAAAAAACCTATTGAGTTACAATTTGAAAATGTTGATAAATTATTTAGTGCTTTTGAAAATGCAATGGATAAAAATGAATACTTAGAAGTAGGTAGGATAGTTAAAGCAATTGATGATATTATTGGTAATTTAAAAGTAGTTATTAATGAAACAAAAATTATAATTAATTTAGGTAATGTTTTAATACCTAAAAGAATAAATGATATAAATAATATTTATCATAAAATGAAAATAGAGGGTTTTAATTTAGAATATTTGAATATAGAATATAATATTAATGAAGCTAATAAAAAAATTCAGGATATATTTAGTCGTTTAAATGTTTTAAATGTCGTTGATTCAGTATTTGAACTTAAAACAATGCTCGATTATTTTGATTCTTTATATAATGATTTTGATAAAGAAAGACTTACGAAAACTTTATATGAAGATTATAAAAGAAGTATTTTAATAAAGGTTAGTAAATTAGAAAAAATAAATAATGAATTATATCGGAAAATTGATGATATTAAATATAGTTATGATTTATCTGATGATGAAGTTTTAGTTATTAGTGAAATTAAAGAATCATTTAATAATATTAGAGCATCATATGATCGAGTAGTAGAAATGGAAAGAAATAAAACTTTAGCTTATTCCCATTTAAATAAAGAAATGGAAATTCTAAATAATAAACTAACGAAAACAGAAGAAAAATTAAATGTTGCTTTAAGAACACTCGGCAGTTTAAAAGAAGATGAAGTAAGAGCTAGAGATCAACTTGATGAAATTAAAGATATTTTATCGCAAGCTAAAGAAAAAGTAAGAAGTTTTAAATTACCGGTTGTTCCTAAAAATTATTATGTTGAGTTAAGTGAGGCAACTTTAGCTATAAATGAAATGGTTAAAGAGCTAGAAAAAAGGCCCATATCTATTAAAATTCTTAATATTAAAGTAGATAATGCCAGAGATTTAGTTTTAAAAGTTTATAATACAATTAATGAAACAGTCAAAACAGCTAAAATGGCTGAGACAGCAATTGTTTATGGCAATAGATATCGAGTTACCAATAAAGATGTTGATTTAGGACTGTTTAAAGCAGAATCAGCATTTTATAAAGGTAATTTTAAATTAAGTTTAGAAAATGCGATTAATGCCATTAATATAATTGAACCTGGTATTCATGAAAGATTACTAGAAGAATACAAATAAAAAAGTAAACACTTTTGTGTTTACCGATAAATCACTATCCAAATAGGATAGTTTTTTAAATTCTTTTTAATACTTTACCTTTTTCTTCTTGTTGTTGTGGGTTAGCACCAGTAAAAATAAATAATGGATCGCTCACATCTGGAAAGCAAAGATTAGCCATTGTATCATATAAACTTATTACCTCACCATTTGTTGTAAGAATATTTGAATCTTTTTTAACAGAATTTAAAAATTTTAATAAGTGTTTGCCGGTTTTATTTAAATTACTTTTAACAATTTCTAAATCAGTAGCTTTTAATTTATCATAAAGTTCCCTTTCTTTAGAAATTGCATAAGGCAAATATCGGTTATAATATTTACCATCAATGTTCATAGTAAAAACTAGCTCATTTTTATTGGGGACATCAAAAAATTGGAACATTGAATAATATTTCAATAAATTTTCATTAATTCTTTGATGATTTAACATAATAATGGTTGGTGAAGATGTAAAACTAACGCCTTCAGTAGCTCTTTTACTTTCTTTTTCTATTAAAAAATAAGCATTACTTTGATTAAATGATACTAAAGTTTTATTTTTGTATTTATTACGGGATGAAAAACAACCACTAACTTGATATTTATCTTCTGCGCTTTCTTTAATTGCTATGCCACCCGTTAGATCTTGTTGTTCACTTCTAACAAAACAAATAAATTGTCCATTATATGAATCATAATTACCCTTTATGGTACCTTCAAAAAAATTAGGATAAATGTTAAAAGCATAAGAATAGCCATTAATACTTTTAATATCACCAACTAATTTATCATTATTATATAAACGGATAATATTATCTTCATTATTTTGTTCAAATCTGGTTATTTGCATATTAAAAAGTTTAGCAAATATCCTCATTTTTTGATAAGTTTTTTCGATTGCTTCATTCATAATAGTTAGTCACCTCAGTCTTAATTATATAAAATAAAAGTTAATTGTCAAGTTAAAAAATATAAGGTTTTAGAAAAGAGATAGATTATTTATCTCTTTTTTGGTATAATTTAATAAATAAATAAGGGAGTGATACATTTGACTTATTTAGATTATAGTACAACAACACCAATTTCTTTAGATGCACTTGATACCTATGTAAAGGTAAGTAAAGAGTATTATGCTTCAAATAACACTAATTATGGATTAGGAAATAAAAGTCAAGAATATTTAAATAATGTTACTAAAGAAATTAGTAATATGTTTAATATAATGGAAAGAGAAATTATTTATACTAGCAGTGGAACGGAAGCAAATAATATGGCTTTAATTGGTATAGCTTTAGAAAGGCATAATAAGGGTAGACATATTATTACATCGAAATTAGAACATCCATCTATTTATAAAATATGTGATTATTTAGAAAGTCTTGGTTTTGAAATAAGCTATGTTGATAATGATGAAGACGGATTAATTATTTTTGATGATTTAAAAAGATTAATTAGAGAAGATACTATTTTAGTAAGTATTTGTGCAGTTAATTATGATACTGGTGTAAGACAACCTTTAAAAATGCTCCGTCAAATTATTAAAAAAGAAAATGAACAAACTTTATTTCATTCTGACCTTACTCAAGCCATTGGTAAAACAACGGTTAATTTTCGTGATATAGATTTAGGTAGTGTTTCCTCTCATAAATTTTATGGCCCTAAAGGAATTGGTTTTTTATATAAAAATGATACTTTAAAATTGGCTCCCCTTTTATATGGTGATGGTAAAAATAGTCCTTCTTTTGGTAGTATTCTTCCTATTCCTTTAGTTGCCAGTATGAAAGATGCTTTAAAAATATGTTTAAAAGATTTAGATAAAAGAGAAAAATATATTAATTTATTAAATGAACGTATCGTTAATAAATTAAGTCATATCGAGGGAATAAAAATCAATAAAACTAAATATTCAATACCCTATATTATCAGTCTTAGTTTTGATCATGTAAATGCTTTTGAATTAGCAAATATATTAGCTAATAAAGATATCACGGTTATGGCAGTAAAACCTGGTGAAATAGCTAGTGGAGTAATGGCTATTTATAATGATTTAAATCGTAGTAAATCAGTTATGCGAATTAGTTTATCCCATATGACGACCGTTTTAGAAATTAATAGATTTTTAGAAATTTTTGAGGTAGAATATAAAAAGTTATTAAATTAATTTGAAGTTGGTGATGGAAATGTTAAAAAAAATTATCTTCTTAAAATATGGTGAATTATCAACTAAAAAAGATAATCGTAATTTCTTTTTAAAAATTTTAAGTAATAATATTAAAAAAGTTTTAAATAATGTATCTATTGAGTACGATTATGGGCGAATGTTTATTATTCCTAAAGAAAATGAATTTTCTTTAGTTATTAATAAATTAAAAAATATTTTTGGCATTCATGAAATTATTCCTGCTTATCTTTTAGATAATAAAGATTTAGAAATTATTAAAGAAAATATCAAGGAATTATTAAAAGATAAAACTTTTCGAACTTTTAAAGTTGAAGTAAAAAGAAGTGATAAAAATTATCCCATTAATAGCATGGATTTAAGAAAAGATTTAGGAGCTTATATTTTAAAAAATATAGATAATTTAAAAGTTGATGTTAATAATCCTTCTTTAACTATTAATATTGAAATAAGATTAAAAGAAGTATTAATATATTTTGATGGTATTAAAGGCTTAGGAGGTTATCCTGTATCATCTTTAGGGAAAGGACTTTTAATGTTAAGTGGAGGAATAGATTCTCCCGTTGCTGGATATCTTGCTATTAAAAGAGGTATTAAATTGGAGGCAATTTACTTTGAATCACCACCTCATACTAGTGAAGCTGCTTTAGATAAAGTGAAAAAATTAGCTAAGAAGTTAGCTTTGTATAATAATGATATTAAATTACATATTATTAATTTTACAGAAATTCAAGAAGAAATCTATAAAAATATTCCGCATGAATATTTAATTACAATTATGCGAAGAATGATGTATCGAATAAGTGCTATTTTAGCGAGTAGAGAAAATGCTAAAGTAATTATTAATGGTGAATCAATTGGCCAAGTAGCTAGTCAAACTTTAACTAGTATGAAAGTTATTAATGAAGTAGTAAATATTCCGGTTATAAGACCAGTGGCATGTTTTGATAAATTAGAAATTATTGAAATAGCCAAAAAAATTGATACTTATGAAACGAGTATTTTACCTTATGAAGATTGCTGTACGATTTTTGTCCCTGATCATCCTGTGATAAACCCTTTAAAAGAAAAATGCCTTGAATATGAAAAATTAATTAATTATGAAGACATGATTTATAATGCTATTAAAAATAAAAAGACAATTACTATTACAATTAATTTTGATATGGAATATCAAGATTTATTATAAAATGTTTGTATAAAAAATAATATTATGTTAAAATATAAATAGGAAGACGCAAATAAGCGTTACCTATAGTGCGACTAACCTTGAGGGTTAGTTTTTAATTTCTAGTATTAGCAAGGCTAGTGTTAAAATTAAAACAATAAGTAATAAAAATGCCTCGCGGCTTTTATTAGTCATTGGCACCACCACCTTTCTATCCAAACCCACCTGAGTTTTTTCAAAAAAGTTTAGGTAACACATTTCTACATCTTCCTAAGTTTCTATTTAATCAATAAAAATAATTTTTGTAAATAGAAATTTTTAATAAATTTTAAGAAAATAACAATTTACATGCGAATTCTCTAGAGATTTCGCATGTATTTGTCTTTTTATTTTGAGTAATTAATGTTATAATAATAAATACTTTTTCAGGGGAGATTAATTATGAATTTATTGGAGATAATAAAGAATTTATTTAAACATCATAAAATAAATACTAATAAAGAATTAGTCCGCCCAGTAGATATAATTAAAATA
>CANRLB010000005.1 GCA_947631365.1 uncultured Bacilli bacterium
AAAAGTTATTCATATGAAATGAATAATAGTAAACCAGAAGAAAAAGAAATAGAAAGAAAAGAATTTGCAATATATTTAGAAGAAACACAAAATTCAAGTAAAACAGATAATGATTATACAACAACAGAAAATTATCCATCTCAAGGATATTTACTAAATACAAATAAAACCAAATGTTATGAATATGGTACTAATTCATTAGTACCTAATGCAGTAGAGCAAAGTATATCTAATGGAGTAATAGATGGAAGTATTATAGTAACAAGTCAAAAAAGTATTTACTGTAATATATATTTTGATAAAGATAGTACACCACCAGAAGTAAAAGAATTTACATTAACAGGAAGTGAAAACGGAACAACATTAAGTGATAAATCAAAATATACCCATACAACAAATGTAACGTATAATGTTACATGGACAAATGATGATGTAGCCCAAATATGTGTAAGTGAGAATAAAGAATGTAATAGTTGGGAACAAATAAATGGAGTAACAAGTAAAAGTGGAAATATAACAGTATCAACACTTGAAGGAGCAAAAACAATATATGTTTATTTAAAAGATAAAGCAAATAATACATCATTAGAAAAATCACAAACAATAACATTAGATACTAATGCACCATCTATAACATTTGGAAATTCAACAGTAACAGAGAATAGTATAGAAATAGTAGTAACAGTAACAGATACAATAGGAGTACAAGAAATAGCATGTAAAGCAATAAATGGAGAAGATGTTACGAATGGAGAATATGAAGCTAATTCATGTACATTTAGTGGATTAGAATCTGGAACAGAATATAAAATAACAGGAGAAGCAACGGATGAATCAGGAAGAATGTCTACTCAAACAACAAGTGCTACAACAAAAAAAGCAGGATTTTCACCACTAGAATTGTTAAATGGTGAAAAAAGCCCACAAGGATTAAATACAGAGAAACAATTAGGAGGTATGTACAGATTTGTTGGAGGGTGTAATGCAACAAATGGTGGATGTGATGGGAAGGTAGATAACTTCATATGTTTTGGATATGATAATCCATCAGATTGTGTAAAAACGGATGAAGACGGAACAATAAATTTAGATAATGATTATATATATAGAATAATAGGAATAACAGAAGAAGGCCAGATGAAGCTGATTAAAAATACAGCACTTACGGAAACGGGGGGCGGGCCTGGCTTCCGCTGGTATAGCAGTGACAGCTGGCCCTGGGATTATAGTGATATTTTTAAAAGGCTCAACGGAACTATGAATGGTTCCAAAGTTGGACCCCAAGGAAATACCAACTTGTTTATTGATAGTACAACAAGTAGTGTTCAATATATAAAAACAAAAGGCGATACTACTTGGTACAATAAAATAGATAGTGGACATGAATGGTTGACTGGAGTGATTAGCCAGTGGAGTGCAGTGGGATATAACGCGGATGGAATATATGAGATAGAATCAGGGCAAAAGGCATCGCCACAATGTTACGGGTGCGAAGATTATGCCTGGTTTAGAAAGGTGGAAGCTGCTGTAGGACTTATGTATATGAGCGATTATTGGTTCTCGTATTCGGAGGACGGTGTTAGATTTGACTGTTTAAATAGTGTGTCTGGGTGTGTAAATAGTTGGCTACACGAGAAAAATTGTGGTAAAAGTATCTCGCCTCACCATGAGTGGTTGATGACAAAGTTCTTTGCTGAAGATTCCGACGATTTTGGAATTTGGACTATAAGGGCAGATGGGAGTACAGATTGGTATTCTGCGACTTGGAACCTGGAGGTAAGGCCGACCTTCTATCTTCTCCCGACAGTAAATATTGTGAATGGTGATGGAACTAGTAGTAATCCATTTATAATAGAAAATAAACCCGAGAAGGAAAACTCGTAAAAACCTTCATAGACTTAATCCTGGAAGAGAGCAATCTCTTCTTTTTGGTAATAACTTAATAGTTTTCAACAAAATTTCAGATTATTTTTGTGTTAAAAGTAAGTTATCTATGATAAAATATTATCTGTGAGGAAGTGTTTTATGAAAACAAGAACAAGATTTGCACCTAGTCCAACAGGATTTATGCATATAGGTAATTTAAGAACGGCTATATTTGAATACTTAGTAGCAAAACATGATAATGGGGATTTTTTACTTCGAATAGAAGATACTGACCAAACAAGAAAAGTTGACGGAGCGATTGACTTTATTTATGATACTTTAAAGTTATGTAATATTGAAATAGATGAAGGTCCAAATAATGAAGGAGAATACGGACCATATGTTCAAAGTGAAAGATTAGATATATATAAAAAATATGCTTTAGAATTGGTAGAAAAAGGGCATGCATATTTTTGCTTTTGTACAGAAAGTGAACTTGAAGAAATGCGTGAAAAAGCTAATCTTCGTCATAAACCATTTTTATATGATGGAAGATGCTCTAAATTAAGTAAAGAGAAAATAGAAGAAAATTTAAAAAATGGTGTTCCTTATGTAATAAGACAAAAAATGCCTAAAGTTGGAGAAACTATTGTTGAAGATGTCATATATGGAAAAATTAAGATAGATAATAGTATTTTAGATGATCAAATATTACTTAAAAGTGATGGGTTTCCAACTTATAATTTTGCTAATGTTATTGATGATCATTTAATGGCTATTACTCATGTTATTAGGGGTAAAGAATATTTAGATCAAAGTGCCAAATATAATTTATTATATGAAGCATTTGGATGGGAAAAGCCAACATATATTCATGTGCCAATGGTATTAGGTAGTGATGGTAATAAGTTATCTAAGCGTAATGGAGATGCTTCATTTATGGATTTATATAATGAAGGATTTTTACCTCAAGCAATTGTTAATTATTTAGTATTACTTGGCTGGAGTCCAGAAGAAAATAAAGAAGTATTTACAATGGATGAATTAATTAAAGCTTTTAATCCCAAAAGGATTGGTAAATCATCATCTACTTATGATATTAAAAAATTAGAATGGTTTAATCAAAAATATATTAAAGAATTAAATGATGAAGAATATTTAGCATTTATTAAACCATATTTAACATATGATATTAGTGATAAAAGTGAAGAATGGGTAGATAAATTATTACTTATTTATAGAGATCATTTATCTTATGGTAAACAAATAGATGAAATGGTTAAAATATTTTTTGAAGATAGTATTAGTATAAGTAAGGAAAATGAAGAATTTCTTAAAAGTGATGAAAATATACCTATTGTAATTAAAACTTATCATGATGAATTAGAAAAATTAAATAATTGGGATGTTGATGCAATTGCAGAGGTTATCAATATTGTTAAAGAAAAAACAGGAGTTAAAGGTAAACTATTATATATGCCAATTAGAATTAAAATAAGTGGTGTAGAACATGGGCCAGAACTTCCTGATGAAATTTATTTAATAGGAAGAGAAAAAGTATTAGATAGATTAAAATAGAAAAGAGGTTTTTATGCATTTATATAATACAGAAACCAGAAAAATAGAAGAATTTATTCCTTGGCATGAAGATGTTGTAACTATGTATACCTGTGGACCCACAGTTTATCATTATGCCCATATAGGAAACTTAAGAACATATATTACGGAAGATATATTAGAAAAGTCTTTAACTTATTTAGGATACAATGTTAAAAGATGTATGAATATAACAGATGTAGGGCATTTATCAAGTGATGCTGATACAGGCGATGATAAAATGGTTAAAAGTGCTAAAAATGAGCATAAAACTGTTTTAGAAATTGCTAAATTTTATACTGAAGCTTTTTTTAAAGATTTAGAGTATTTAAATATAAAAAAGCCAGAAATTATTAGTCCTGCAACGGAAAATATAGATGAATATATAAAAATAATTAATAAATTACTCCAAGATGGTTATGCTTATAAATCTGGAGGAAATATTTATTTTGATACTTCTAAATTGACAAAGTATTATAAATTAACTAATCAAGAAGAAGAAGATTTAATTGAGGGTGTAAGAGATACTGTTTCCGTTGATGAAAATAAAAAAAATAAAACTGATTTTGTTTTATGGTTTACAAAAAGTAAATTTGATAGTCAAGAATTAAAATGGGATAGTCCTTTTGGTATAGGTTATCCGGGGTGGCATATTGAATGCTCGGGAATTAGTTTAAAATATTTAGGTGAATATTTAGATATTCATTGTGGTGGTGTTGATAATATTTTTCCTCATCATACTAATGAAATAGCTCAATCTGAAAGTTATTTAGGTCATAAGTGGTGTAAGTATTGGGTTCATGGTGAACATTTAAATGATGCGTCTGGTAAGATGAGTAAAAGTAAGGGTGAAACTTTAACTATTAGTACTTTAATGGAAAAAGGTTATAATCCTTTAAGTTATCGTTTTATGTGTTTACAAAGTCATTATCGTAAACAATTAACTTTTAGTTATGATTCACTAGATGGAGCAGAAAATGCTTATAAAAAATTAAAAAATAAAGTTTTAAGTTTAGATAATAATGGTGATATTGATCTAAAAGTATATGAAAAATTTAATGAAGAATTTAAAAATACTTTAAATGATGATTTAAATACCGCGAATAGTTTAAGTATTATTTATGATGTTTTAAAAGATAATACTAATGACGCTACTAAATATAAGTTAATTAATGATTTTGATCAAGTATTAGGGTTAGATTTAACTAAAAAAGAAGAATTAACTATTGATGAAGATTATATTATGGAAAAAATTAAAGAAAGAAATGAAGCTAAATTAAATAAAAATTACACTTTAGCTGATCAAATAAGAAATGATTTAGAAAAAGAGGGTATAATATTAAAAGATACCCGCGAAGGAACAATTTTTGAGGTGAAATAATGAATAGTAGTACACTTAATATTTTATTATATATAATAATTATAATTATACCAGTTCTTGCTCAATTAGGAATATCTATCAATTATGGAAAATATAAAAAAGTTGAAAATAAAAAAGGCTTATCAGGATTTGATGTAGCTAAAAAAATATTAGAGGCTAATGGTTTAGATAATATTTATGTTGTTGAGACTAGTGGTAATTTAACTGATCATTATGATCCCTCGAGAAAAGTAGTGAAGCTTTCTAAAGATATTTTTCATGGTAATAGTATTGCTTCTCTTTCTGTAGCGGCCCATGAATGTGGACATGCCATTCAAGATAAAGAAAATTATACATTTATGCGAATTAGAAGTTTTTTAGTTCCTATTGTTAACTTTACATCTAGTTTTGCTTGGATAGTTATTTTAATAGGTTTATTTGCCGAATACTTTAATTTATTTATATTTGGAATTGGTTTAATTACTATTGGCTTATTATTTCAGTTAATAACTCTACCTGTAGAATTTAATGCAAGTCATCGAGCTAAAAAAGAATTGATTAGATTAAAATTAATTGATAACGAAGAGGAAAGTGGGATACGAAAAGTTTTATTTGCAGCAGCGATGACTTATGTTGCTTCCGTCTTAACATCAATTTTAGAAATAGTTCGGTTATTTGTATTATTTAACGATCGAAATTAATTTGTTTCTGAAACCGAAACAAATTTTTTTTGCTTTAATAATGAAAATTTTGTGAAAAAAAAAGGAAATTCATAAAAAAACGCAATATATATTATTAGAAGGAGAAAAATATTTAACTTCGAAGAAAGGAGGAAAATTTGTTATCATCGGCGGAAAAAATGCTTACTAACGATCTAACTTTTAAATATGTATTTTCTAAGAATAAAGTATTAGAAGATTTTATAAAAAGCTTTTTTGATTATATGAAAATTGATATAAACGTTTTAATTAAAGATGTAATACCTGAATCATATATTTATGCTAATAATAAAAGATATAAAAGTTTTTTTGGGGATTTAGTAGTAACTCTTAGTGATACTAAAACATTATCAATTGAAATGTATAGTAATAAGTTTAATAAAGAAAATTATAATAAAAGTTTGGCATACGCTTGTAGGCTTTATAGTAATCAAGATATAAAAAAGAAGTATAAAGATTTTAGTCAAGTTATAAGTCTTAATTTGATCGAAGGAAATTATAAAAAAATTAATAATCAATTAGTTAATACTTATCTTTATAAAAATAAAGATAATAATCAAGAAATAGATGATAATATAATTATCTATTTAATAAGATATGATTTAGTTGATAAAATCATTTATAACAAGAATGAGGCAAGATTTATAACTTATTTAAGAATAATTAGGAGTAAAAGTGTGAAAGAAATGAAAAAATATGCGAAAGGAGATAAAAGAATGGAAGAATTAATGAAATATGTTAGAAAATGGAATGAAAAAAGTAATGAAGAAGGTTTTATGAGATTTAAAAATGAACTTAAAGAAGAGGGGATAAAAGAAGGTATAAAAGAAGGAATTAAGGAAGGTGCTTTAAAAGAAAAAGAAAAAACAGCTGAGCATCTTTTAATGTATGGCTTTAATAAAGAATTAATAAGTAAGATAACTGGTTTATCCAAAGATAAAATAGATAAATTAAAAATGTAGAAAACTACATTTTTAATTGAGAATATAAATTCCAAAAGTTAAGTAAGTGGCAAATATTAACCAAAGAAGATATGGTAAATTTAAATAAAATGAACTTTTATTTTGAGAATAAAATAGTTTAAGTAAATAAATGACTGATAAAAGCAAAATAACAGTCCAAATACAAGTAAATAAATACCATTTAAATACAAAAAAGAAGATACTCCATGAAAGATTAATTGCTAAACTAAGATAATATATTTTATCTAGAGTTAGATTATTGTTTTTAGATTTATAAAGAAGAAATGAAAGCCCTAGTAAAAGATAGATAATTGACCAAGCAATAGGGAAAATGTATCCGGGCGGGGCTAAAAGTGGTTTTATTAAAGTAGAATAATCCATAAAATTAGAAATTAATACGCCAATTAAAGAGCCACATATAAGAGGAAAAAATAAATAAAAAATTTTTTTAATAATATTCAAAAACATCACCTAGTAGAATATATGCTAGATGATGTTTTTATAATACTTCCAAGCTAAGATTTTTAAAACATGATTATTGATTTCTTCTTCAGTAATGACATTCTCATTATAGGCTTTTTTAATGTTATTAAAACTATTTTGATAATCGGATGTTATTAAAAGATCGTTTTGAGCTTTAATTGCTTTTATTTCTATATCTTCTATATCTTTTAATGCATTCATACTAATATCATCAGTAACAATAATCCCTTTAAAATTTAAATCATTAATTAATATATCATGAACTTTTTTGGATAAACTTGAAGGGTTATCTTTATCGATATTAAAAACTATATTATGACTAACCATAACTGCTTCAGCACCAGCTTTTATTCCTTCTTGAAAGGGAGGAATATCATATTTTAGAATATCATCGTAACTTTTGTTATCAATTGAAGAAGTTATATGAGTATCTAAATTGTTACCATAGCCGGGAAAATGTTTTAAAGTATAAGAAACATTACCTTTTTTACTAGCTTCAATAACCGTTTTAGCATAAATGCTTGTATGTTCTGTATCCATGCCAATTGTTCTTTGATACATATAATCATTTTTGTTTGTTGAAACATCAACAACGGGAGCTAAATTTAAATTAAGTCCTAATTCTTCTAAAATTTGACTTTTATTTAAAACATCATCATAAATTGCTTGATAACCATTTTCTTTATATAACTCTTGAGGAGATTTAAAAGGAGTACTAACTAAATTTTTATTACTACTTAGTCTTGAAACAATTCCACCTTCTTCATCAATTGCAGTAATTAAAGAAATTTTAGAAATGTTTTGTAAATCAGAAATCATTTTTATAACTTGTTCTTTAGTTTTATCTTTAAAATCACTAGCAAAGAAAACAAATCCCCCAAATTGATAATTTTTTTGGATGTTTAAGTCATTTTGACTGGGATGTCTTACTAATAACATTTGACTTATTTTTTCATCAATAGTGAGAGTGTTTAATAATTCTTTAGCATCATCATAATAATCTTGAAATAAATCAGTAGATGCTATATTTTGATCATTTATTTTATCTAAAATAGAAGTATTAAAAGATAAATAGCCAATAATACCTAATAATATTAAAATGAGAAATATTATATTTTTTGCAGACATTATTATCACCTTATATTTATTATATCAAAAATTATAATAATATATTATTTAAATTTAATCATAATAATAAAAGGTGGATATATGAAAAAAAAAATAAAAGTAGTTCTTTTAATTATTTTTGGCATTGGCTTAGTATTTAGTATTTACAATATTTCATTATGGTGTATAGATAATTATCATACTAAGAAAGTTACTAAATTAATTAAAGAAGCCACAGTAATTTTAGAAAATGGTAATGGTTTAATTGAAGATGAGATATCAAATGAACCAACTTATGAACTAGTAAATAAACCTGATGATTTAAATGATTCTTACTATGAATATATAGATGTTCCTTTTTTAAAAATTGGTTTTGATGATTTAAAGAAAATAAACCCAGATGTTGTAGCATATATTAATATTCCGGGAACATCAATTAATTATCCTGTGGTTCAAAGTGGTGATAATGAATTTTATTTAACGCATTCTTTTGATAAAAAATATAATCAAGCTGGTTGGATATATATGGACTATCGTAATGATCCTTATGAATATGATAAAAATACTGTTATATATGGCCACAGGAGAAAAGATGGCTCTATGTTTGCTTCTTTAAACAATTTACTTAAAAAAGAATGGTTTAATGATAAAAGTAATCGTATTATAAAATTGTCTAACGAAAAAGAAAATTCTATTTGGCAAGTATTTAGTGTTTATAAAATACAAGAAGAAAGTTACTATATTATGACTAAATTTAAAACAGATGAGGTATATCAAGAATTTTTAGATACCATAAAAAAAAGAAGTATTTTTGATTTTAAAACTAGTGTTAATATTAATGATCGAATACTTACTTTATCAACTTGTTATGATTTAAATGGTAATCGTATAGTAGTCCATGCTAAACTAATAAAAAAAGGGAATTAACATTCCTCTTTTTTGAAATATTTATAAGTAGTTAAAATACCTATAAAACTTATAAATAGAATAGCACTATAAATTGTTATGTTATCAGCTGTATCAGGGTTTTTAGCAATATCTAAACCTAAGACAGTTTCTATTTCAGTTATAGTGAATTCTTCACCTTCATCTAATGTTTTAGTTATACCATTCATTGTGATAGTACCATCAGCGCCATCTTTAGCAACCCAGATTGTTGGAGCAGTTGTTTTTTCAGTGTTGTTAACAACATTGATATCTTTGCCAAGAGTTAGGGCAGGGGCGTCAGTTACATTTGAACCTTTACCAAGCTCAATACCACCAAAACCGTTTCCAGACACATCGATATTACCATCTAATGTTACTTTAGCACCATTGATTAAAAGACCGGCATTACCACCAGTAAGTTTAATATCTTTAATAGTGGCAGTAGTTTTATACACTTGAAGAACATATATTCCGCCCCAGACAGTATTTGACTTAGAGGCATCTGTTCCAAAAGTTCCTACATATTTCATGGTGTGATTAGCACCATCAATAGTTACTGGTCTAGTAATGTTAATTTTTTCTGTTGTTTCAATATCTTTACCTAAAGTTATGGTATCAATAGTTGAATCGCTTAATGCTTCAAGTAATTCACTTTGACTATCAACAATAAGTGTTTTGGCATTAGTTACAAATGGCATAAAACATAACATCATTAGAACAAACATAATTGTCTTTTTAAACATTTTAAAACATCCTTTCTACTTATATTTTGATGGTTATTCTGTTTGTTATACTTCCATATCTTACCAAAATAAGATATACTTAAATTGGTGATAATTTTCAATATTTTAAATAAATCTTTTGATGCAATAAAAAAAAGAAGAAAGCAGATAATACTTCCTATCAACTAAAACTAATATGTTATTATTAATGAGATTAAAAATAATGAATAGTTATTTTTTAAATTGATAAGTGTTAATAGAAGGAGCATTAAAAAGACGATAGTTAAATTTTTCATAACCTAGTCCATTAGAAATAAAAATTTCTGTATCATTTTCTTTATAATAAGAATTAATGTAGGTTTTAGCACCTTCTTTTTTTATGATACCATCTAAATAAGGTAATTTTATAATACCACCTAAACTATGACCAGAAAGAATTGTATTAACGCCATTTTTTATAAGATTAATTGCATTATCCGGTTCATGAGTTATAACAATAGTGTGACTTACTTCAACATCTGTTTTTAATAAATCATCTATTTTATTAACATCACTAATTCCAATTATATTTATAGGGGTATTATCTTTATAAAATAACAACATATTTTCATTATCTAATAATTTAAATCCAGATTCATATAATAAATCTTTATAAGAATTTAAAAATTTTAAATCATTATCGCCAATTACAGCAAATTTATAAAGGGAAGCTTTAATTTTTTTAAATTCATCTTTTAAATAGTTAAGATCATCATCCTTATAACTATAACGATCATTAAATAAATCACCACTAAAAATAACTAAGTCAGCATTTTCATTGTTAATGGTAGTTATTATTTTATCTAATTTAGCTTCATCTTTATCATATAATATATCTGAAAAATGAACTATTTTTAATTCTTTAAAACTATCAGGTATATTTTGAGCTTGAATTTTATAATTATAAATTTTTAAATTATTTACATTGATGTAATGACCATATAAGAATAAAGCAATAATTACTATTATTAAAAGAATAATTATT
The DNA here is from genome assembly GCA_947631365.1 of uncultured Bacilli bacterium. Lineage (GTDB taxonomy): Bacteria > Bacillota_I > Bacilli_A > RF39 > UBA660 > SIG200. The sequence goes on from CANRLB010000005.1 coordinate 10,767, forward strand.
TTTTTCATGCAATACCTCCAAAAATTAGAATTAAACAGATTAGATTATGTAAAGCATGAAAACTAATACTTGTCCATATATTATCTGTCTTATAATATATTAATGATAAAACAATGCCAATAGCACTATAAGGTATTAAGTATAATAATTCGTAAGTAATTCCATTAACTAAAGAACCAAAGATATGCAGAAAACCAAATATACTTCCCGATAGTATAATATAGATATATTTATTGTTTATATTTCTTTTTAGGATGATTCTTGTTAATAATTCCTCAACAATCGGAGCAATAATAAGTATATTTATAAAAGAACTTATAGGAAAAGATAATAAATTTTGTCTATTAGCAAGTTCATTTAAAGGCATATTATAAAAAACATTAATGATATTATAACTTATTATCATAAAAAATAAACCTATAAAATAGATTATAAAACTTTTTTTAAAATATGTTTTGAATTTTTTTTGATAATCGTTCCATTTAGCTATAATATCTTTCCTAAATATAAGTAAGAAAATTATTAATAATATTAAATTAATTAAAATGTTACTTAAAGTATACTTTAAAATATCATTAGTATTTTGGCTATCAGGAAAAAACAAGGATAAAGATAAATTAACTAAAAAATATAAAAAAATTAATCCAAATTCTTTAAAAAAATCACTTAAAATTTTCCAAAAAGTATTAATTTTTTCCATTCTATCCACCTAAATTAAATATACCATAACTTAAAAAACTAATCAATGCTGCTTGATAATAACTATCTATTGTGTTAAAATTTTTATTAGATAGAGAGTAGGTGTATTGATTGAAAAAGTTCTTTACGTTTTTGTTGCTTTTATTTTCTTTTGTATTAAATACACAGGCGGCTTCTTTATGTTCTTATAAAGATCAAGTTGATTTAAATCAAAAAGCTGCTAATATTAAGTCTTCTTTAGAAATTACTAGTAAGTTAGTCCATTTTTTAGATATGGATGATTATATTGATGTTTATAATGTATCAGTATTAAATTTAACTGATGAGTTTTATGTGGTTGTAACCAATAATGTTAATGATGAAAAAATAACATTAACAAGTAATGATACATCTAATAATATAGCTAGTTTCGAATGGCAAGAAATGGATAAAAAAGTTACATTTAATTTTAAAGTTTATACTTCTTCTAAAACGCCTTGCCCAGATGAAGTTTTCAAAAGTTTTGTTGCCACTACTTCAAGATATAATGATTTTTCAAATATGGAAGTATGTAAAGATATTCCCGAATTTTCTCTTTGCCAAAAATATATAGATACAACAAATGATTTAAGTGAAACGGAATTTTTAAAACAAGTTGAAAATTATAAAAAGGGTCTAATTGATAATAATGGCAATGAAATAGAAGAAAATAATAAAAGTTTTTTAAATATTTTAACTGAATATAAATGGGTAATTTTAAGTGTGTTACTTTTAAGTTTGGGTACAATAGGTATTGTTTGCATTTACCGTAAGAAAAAAACGAGGGAGTATTAAAATGAAAAAATTAAAAATTAAATTATTATTATTTTTATTAACATTTATATTTTTTAATAAAAGTGTTTATGCAAAATTTGAATGTTCAATTAATTTAGGGGCTAGAAAAGAAAGCCTTGTAACTAGTAGTATAAAATTAGAGTGGTACCATTTCGATAAGACTAAAGCTGTTGATCAAATTTGGCATGAATATTATTTAATGGATAAAAATACATCTCAATTTATACCTGCATATTGTCGTGAATCAGGACGTACGACTGGATTTACTGAAACCCCAGTTAATTTTGTTTGTAATGACAATAATGGGGTTATTTTTGATACTGATTTTGATGAACCAAATGTTCGTCTTTATTATGATGCTGGTTTAATGGAGATTTTAGTAAAAGGATATAGTAATTTAGAGAATCATCAAAGTGCTATTTATTATTTATCTGAAGATAATTATCAATTAACTAATGAAGAGGCTTATACTGCTACTGTTATTGCCTTAAGAGCTTATGAAATGTTATGGCCTGATATAGCTCAAAATTTATATTATACTAAACTTTATAACGCTCCGTTTTTATATTATGCTAATACATTTAGAAATGATTATGTTAGTACCATTAAGACTATAACTGGTAAAGAGCCTAATAGGATTAGTCAAGATGGTGGCCCATCAAAATGGCTTATTGGGGGAGTAGATCATACTAATTATATTGTAAAATTTGCTAAACAACTTGTTGATGCTGGTATGAATAAAGCTTTAGAGTTCTATAAAAATCCAGTTGTAGCTAAAATTAATGTTAAACAATCTGCATCATCAAGAACTACTGTAACTACAGTTCCTAATAGTAATAAAAAAACTTACTCTTTTACAGATACTTATCAAATTAATGTTGAAAACTTTTTAACAAATGGAAATTCTTATATTAATATTTCTGGTATTGATTGTTCTAATTGCATTAAGTATGGAGTAAATACTGAGATTATAATTGATAATAAGACATATAAAGTGGATTGGAATGCCAATGAAAATGATAGATTAAAAAATATTGGCGATCTATTAAAAATGAGTGGAATAACTAATGGATCTGGTACACTTGAAATGCAAATAAAATTTGATTTAACAAGTGATAATTATAGATGTAGAGATGAAATAAAATATGATTTAAAATTTAAATATAAAGATAGTTCTATTTCCAATGAAGCATATAATGTTCATGCAGATAGTAGTGTATGTTCAAGTGGTAATTGCCAAAATTTCTACATTTTAACTGGTGAAAACGTTCCAAGAGAAAGTAAAATTTCTAGTACTAAAAAAATATGTACTGAAACCGAATGTGAAATTTTAAAAGAAAGTTGTGAAGAATCTGGCAATCAAAATTCTCAGGCTTGTATGAATTATAATGCGCAATGTAAATGTAGTTCGTATGTTTCTAATGTTGCTTGTAGCGAAAGCAAAACATCTTTTGAAATAAAAGAAGGTTATGAACATGATGCTGATTCTTGTAGTAGACCAACTGAAGAAAATATAAAATCATGTGTTATAAATAACGCTGATGAAAATGGCAATTCTTATCAAAGTACAGAAATTATTTCGGGAAACGATTATTGTTCTGTTTGGTGTAAAGAAGATTATGAATTTATTATGCCAGGTAATAAAGGAACTTATAATTTAAGAACTTTGGATTTAAAAGTAAATATTACTGGTAAAAAAACTTGTTATACTAATAATATAGATAATGATAAATTTGAAGATGATTTTGAACAAGCAAATGACAAAATAGCTTTAGATTATAATATTTATAAATATTATCAAGCAGCAAAATCGGCTTCATATACCTCTTCTTATGAAGATGATGCATCATTTCAAAGACATTCTCATTATGTAGAATGTAAAGAAGGAGAAGAAGACTGCGTATTTTTAAATGAAAAATGGCAAAAGCTAGTTTATGCCGAAGCTGACTATGCTGATGGTGGCGAATCATTTTATGCCGATTGGGAATTTACGCCAATAACTACTGATGGTCATGTTTTTAATGCAAGTGATTTAGCGACTTTATTGGGAAGTGTTAATCATGGTCATACAACTTGTTCAGTAAGTGGTGGCACTGTTAAATGTAATTACAGATATTATGGTACTGATGCAAAGTGTAGTCACTCTACTTATAATGGAAAAGCAACGTGTTCTTGTCGTGATGGTAGTGATGGACAAACTCCAGCAAGTTATTTTAGTAGTATAAGTTTATCTACTCTTTTAAATAATATTAAGAATTCACAACAAAGATTAAACACTATAATAAATAGTTATAATAGTTGTTCTAATTGGGCAATGAGTTATAATTTTAATCCTCAAATTAATTTTTCTTATGATGAGCTTTATATGGATTATATTAGAAATAATCAATTAGTAGCAAGTGGTAGTGTTACATCTTCTTCTGAAATAAGAAGATGTGCATATGAAACTCAAGATGCTGCTTATGAAGAATGTAAAGATTCATATGGAAGATCTTCATGGACTACAAACAATGAAGTTTATGAAAAATCACATCTTACATGTAATGTAAGTAGTAGTTCAGTATCTTGCTCAAGAGATAAATCTAAAATTAATAAAACTATAAATATGAAAGAGTCAATTACCAAAACTGGAAATTATGTTACCCCAAAGATTTTTCTTAATATATTTCCTCATAGTATGTTAGCGGTAATGACTCAAAATGGTTTGATTCCAAATAGTAATATATTAGAAAATTTACCTGTTGGTTCAAGGCCACAAGGATATTATGATTATTCTTTAAGTGTTGAAAATTTAGGCGAGTATTATTTTGGAAGTAAGGCGGGTCAATTAGGACGTATTTGGGGAGATGAGGTAAATGTTGTTAAAACTACTTTAGCTTCTACAAGTTCATGTCGTTTACCAAATAGTGCTTTGTTGGAATCATCAAGTGTCAATGGTAATGATTTCTATGATGGTGTTTATGTTTGTCATTATAGTGTTAACATTCCTGATGATGATCCTAAATGTCCAGATTGTCCAGTTGTTTGTCCACCAGGGGGAGCATGTTATTATGATGATCCTAAATGTCCATCATGTCCTGTAACATGTCCAAAATGTTTATATAATGGTGGTATAAATGTTGAAAGTAGACCAATTACGCCAGATAATTTAAATCCAAATGATAGAGATTTAGGTGCTAACTGGGATTCAGGAATTGATCCTAAAAATCCCGATGCTAATGTTAACATTACTACTTCTTTACAATTAAAAGCTTATGCAACAACTAAAGAAATTGAAAAAGATAGTCATACTATTTATGATGTAGATTTTAATGATACATCAAATAATGACTTTGCTATTGAAGTTACCTTAGACTCTAAAATGATTTCTAAAATTAAAGCTTACAATAGTCGTTATTCTGCTGGTAGTGGATATGCTAATGATTCTCTTAAATGCTATGATTATACCTCTCCTGATGGAAAAGATTTTAAAAACATTTATTGTTATAGTACTTTTATAGATGAATTATTATATGATAGTGACACTAAAGATAAAATAAAAATAAAAGGTAATAGATTAATTGGTAATTCGGAAACTGATACAGATTCCCTAAGACGTTCTCGTACCCAATCTTCTGGTTATTGGACAACTTGGGATCAAGCTAAAGATCAATCTAATCAAGTTGATTGGCATGTAAATATTACTAATTATAATTTAGATTATTTCACTACTAAATTTGGTTATAATAGTTCATTGGAAGTTGATTATGGCATTGGTCCATCTTGGAAATAGAAAGGAAAGTTTTTAATGAAAAATAGTTATTTGGGTTATTGGCTTGTTTTACTTGGTGTTTTTGTTATTACAATTATGCTTTTAATTCGTAATATAACTGCTAATAGTTCCGAAGATTATCATACTTTAAAACAAATTAGCGAATCCGCTATGGTTGATGCTATTGATATCGCTTATTATCGAGAATTTGGGGAACTTAAAATAAATAAAGAAAAATTTGTTGAAAGCTTTTTAAGAAGATTTACAGAAAATATATCTACAAGTTCTAGTTACAAAATATTATTTACAGCCATATATGAAGCTCCTCCTAAAGTAAGTGTTGAAGTAACAAGTAAAACTGATAAATATGTAATTGCTAGTGATAGTAGTGATTTTGATATTGTAAGTAGTTTGGATTCAATATTAGAATTAGGAGATGGAGCTCCAAAAACGAATTCTTAGTTATTAATAGGATGGTGAGATAAAAATGGGAAATATATTAGAAACATTTAAAAGGTTTTTAAAAAATAAAAATACAGTGACAATACTAGCGGTTTTAGCAGGAATTATTGTATTATGGTATTTTTATAATCGAAGAGTTAATGAAGCAATAACGACGATTAGAATACCATATGCAATTAAAGCTATTGATACGGCAAATAGAATAGAAAATGATAATATTGGTTATAAAGAAATAACAAGAGTTACCACTAAGGATAGTGACATAATTACAAATGCTTCAGAATTAGAAGGAAAATATATTTGTAAAGGGACTAGTATTCCAAAAGATGGTTTCTTTTACAAAACACAAGTTTGTGATGCGAAAGATATACCTGGAACAATTTCGGAAGACTTGGAGCCTGGTTATGCTTTATATTCTTTGCCAGTTAATTCTAGATCTACTTATGGTAATTCAATTGAAGAAGGACAATATATAGATATATACATTTCTGCGGTTACTGATGAGGGAAGAGTAATATATGGTAGTTTAATAGATAGTATTAAAGTAAAGGCCGTTAAAGATGCAAGTAATAAAGATGTCTTTTGGGATTCAACTGCTGGTGATACAGCTTATCTAATCTTTGCTGTGCCAGAAAATGTTGAAGGGCAAAAAAATATTCTATTATTATTAAAAATGACTGATTTTGATACTAAACATTCTATAAAACTTGAACCTGTTTTAAGGGGACATACATATACAGAAAACCCTGGTTCAACACATGTATCTAGTGATGAGTTAGAACAATTTATATTACAAAATTATTCTTGGATATCTTAAAAAAGGAGGGGCAATAGTGAATGATGCTATATTTTCACAAATAGATTTCGGACCTTTAAAAGAATTTTTAGATGATGATAATGTTACCGATATTTCTTATGGAAATAATGGCCAAGTTCATTTAAAGACTCTTAATAAGGGTGTTTTTAGAATTGATAGGCCAGAAATTAATAATTCTTTAATGGAAAAGTTGGCTTTTCAATGTTCAAATGTTATGGGTAAGACCTTTAATATGGCTCATCCCTTTTTGGATGCTGAATCAGCAGAACTTCGTTTAAATTTTATTCATGATTCTATTGCCACTAATGGAATATCTTGTGTAATTAGAAAAACTCCTGCTAAGATAAGATTAAATAAAGAAAAATTAATTAATGAACAATATGTTACAGAAGATTTGCTTAATTTTTTGCTTACTTGTGTAGAGGGACATTGCAATATTATTGTAAGTGGTGAGACTGGTTCTGGTAAAACAGAGTTAGTAAAGTATCTTGCCAGTCACACTAAAGAAAATGAAAAAATAATTACCATTGAAGATACTCTGGAATTACACCTAGATAAAATTTTTCCTCACCGTGATATAGTAGCAATGAAAACTAATAATATTGCTACTTATAGTGATGTTTTAGTAGCGTGTATGCGGCAAAATCCTCGTTGGATTTTATTATCCGAAGTTCGTAGTGCAGAAGCTGTTACTGCGGTTCGTAATTCAATTTCATCAGGTCATAATATTATTTCAACAATTCACTCTGATAGTGCTAGAAATGTTCCAATGCGGATGTATTCTTTACTAGAATCTAGCCAAGATATTGAACAATTTTTAAAATCTATTCATCGTTATGTTCAATTAGCAATTCATGTTAAAGGATATATGAGTAAAGAACTAGGGAGATTTCAAAGAGAGATTGTCGAAGTATGTGAATTTTATGTTGATGAAAATAATGAAGCTGGATATAACATTATATATAAAAAGGGATTAGATAAATCTATGCAATTTAATAATCCAACTAAGTATTTAAAAGAATATTTAGGTAGTCAAGGGGTTATAATTGAAGATAATCTTTTTAAAAAAACAAATGATGATATAAATGAAGATAATATTGATTTATTGTAAAGGAAGTGGTGCTAAATGAGAACTCTACCAGAACTATTAATTTTAATATTTTTGGGCTTATTTGTAGTTTTTTATCGAAAAAAATCTAATGGCGATACTAATTCTATTAAAATGATGGCTAATGCGGTAGAAGATATTTATAATAAATATGCACCATATTCTTTTAAGGTTGTGAGAGAAAAATCCAAAGAATTGGGACAAGAATATACAGTAAGACAATATATAACTCAAATTGCTGTTTTAGGTGGTTTCGCTGCTTTAATTGGCTACTTTTATTTTTATAGTATTTTATGGGCTTTAATATATGGAATAGCTACCATAGCTTTTATTCCCTATTTAGCTTATTTAAGATGCAAAAGAATATATAGTGAATTTATTTTTGAACAAATTCAAACTTATACAACGAATGTTATAATGGAATTTAATACTACTCAAAGTTTTGTTAAAAGTTTGGAAGGTGTTAGGGATTCGGGAGTTATTGAAGAACCTGTTTTAGGGGATATTAAAAAAATGATTGAATTAGCTTATAAAAATGGTACTATTGATGAATCAATAGAATATTTTAATAACAAATATCCTTATTATATGGTTAAAAATATGCATCAATTATTCTTGCAAATAACTAAAGAGGGTGCTAGAGATACAGGAGAATCACTAGAAAATATGTCTATGGACATTGACTCTTTAGTTGAAGGTGTTTATCGTGATCAAATGGATCGAAAAAACTTTCATAAAAAATTCTTAACTTTTGCAATGGTTTTGTTTTCTTTGGTTGTAGTAGTTGAATTTATGTTAGGTGAAGATAATTATATTGAATTATTGGATATTTGGTATGTTCAATTAATTCTTCATATTATAATTTTGATTAATGTGTATTTCTTAATTACAGGTGAAAAATATTATAATGAAGATGTGGGGGCAGAATAATGCAAGTAGAAATAATAATTATTGCTATGTTAATTTTTCTTGTTTTAAGTTATAATGGCCAAATAAGTATAAAAGGCTTTATAGATGATAGCTTTTTTATCTTTCGAAAATTAAAAGAAGATGATTGGGATTTTTATGTTAGAGCTAAATATGGCGATAGTGTGTCTCCAGATGCTATTTTTTCTAAAAGGATTAGAAATGGTTTAATGGTAATAGTGGTTACTTTATTTTTCTTTCTTAATAATTTAACAGCAATAAAAATTCTTATATCATTTGTTTTGGGATATTTAATTTTTAAAATGGATTATTTAAATATTAAATCTTATTATAAAAAGCATATTTTTTATATCGATAGTATGCTTCCATATTACTTAAAAAGTATTGAAATATTAATTCAACATTATACTGTACCAGTTGCTATTGGAAAATCAGTTTTAGATGCTCCGGATATTTTTAAAGATGGACTACAAGAAATGATTAATGAAATAAATGCGGGCGACGATTCAATAAATCCTTATATGAATTTTGCTAAAAAATATCCGGTGAGAGATTCAATGCGAATGATGAGACTTTTATATCGTTTAAGTTTAGGTAGTCAAGAAAGAAAGCAAGAACAAATGATAATGTTTTCAAGAACTATTTCTAATTTACAACAAAAAGCTCGGGAAACAAAATATAAAAATCGGTTAGATAAAATGGAAAGCAAAACTATGAGTATGTTAATATCTACAGGATTTGGAGTAATGGTTTTACTAATATTTGCAGTTATGCAAATGATGAGTTTTTAAAAAATGTATATTTGTTATCAAAAAAAGCAATTTTACCAAAAATTAGATTGCTATTTTTTCATAAATTAGTTATAATAATTTTATAGTAGAGATGAATAGGGAGATGATTTATTTTGAAAGAAGCGACAGGTGAATTAAACATGACCGTTGTAACAATAGTTGCAATTGCGGCTTTAGTAGCTTTCTTTTATTTAATTATATGGCCAGCCATTCAAACTGGAATGACCTTACAATCTGCTTGTAGCAGTTATGGTAATGGTCAAACTCAAAGAATGGAATTCAAAGATGATGAGGGAAATACAAGTGTAATTTGTGAAAATGGAGTATGTACTGATTGGACTTCTGGTCAAGCAGGTACTTCTAGAACATGTGATTAATACTTATTATGAAGCAAGCAACGGGAGACCTTAATTCTGGGGTTGTTGTATTAGTGGCTATTGGTATCCTAATAGCCTTTTTTTACTACACACTATGGCCGATGTTAAAACAAAATTTTGATGCTCAATCACAATGCAGTAAGGCAATTTGTAATAGTTGTCCAGATTCCAATTGTGATTATGTGACTTGTCATTTAAAAGATGATCCTAGTAATACTTTTGAATGCGTATATAAAGGTTAAGGAAGTGACGTTATGAAAGATGCTTTGAGTGGGATTTCAATATTTCAAATAGTAATAGTTTTTATTTTAATTTTTACAGGTATAATGTGTTTAACAATAAATCATGCCAAAGCATTTGGCGTTAAAGATGAAATTATTAATATTATTGAATCTGAAGATATAACAAATGTTAATGATTTAAATGGCCTTAGTCCAGAAACCGCTACTAAAATAGCGGAAAAATTGGGTGATTTTGGTTATCGAGTTGATGGAAATTGTCCTGATTCTTCTTGGATTGGTTATAAAAGGGATGGTAGCATTTCTTATAGTGGTAAAGCAGCATTTTGTATTCGAGCTAATGATTTAACTAAATCAATTTATAATGATTTAACTAATGCTTGTCATAATAATAATTGTGAGGCAGTTATTGTAGGATTACCACCAATGGTTTATTATGATATTGCTCTTTTCTATCAATTAGATATTCCATTAACTACTGGTTTAAATTTTAGAATTTATGGTTCAACTAAAACTTTAATTGGATAGGTGAGTAATGAAAGAGGGAATTTCTTTAACTACGCTTTTTAAAGCATTAGTATTATTTACTATTTTATTTGCAGCTTTTTTATCTTTAGCAATTATATATAATAAGGCTTATAAATTGAAAAATGAAGTTCTTACTATTATTGAAAAATACGAAGGAATTACTTCAACATCTTTAGGAATAATTAATAATTATTTATATTTAAATGGATATAGTGCTATGGGATCTTGTGAAGTTGGTGAATATGGAAGTACTGATTTAACTAATACAAATTTAGAATTGGTTAATTCTAGTAATAAAAGATATTATTATTGCCTATCTCAAAAGTGTACAACTGGACGTTGTGTTGTTGAAAATAATAATAAAATATATTTTAAATTTAAAATATTTTTTGGCTTTAATCTACCATATTTTGAAGATTTGTTAACCTTTAATGTTTCTGGTGAGACAAAAAAAATAAGATTTTTTGATTTAGATCAAAGATTATAATTTAGGAGGACTATATGAATGTAATTGTATCAAATAAATATCAAACATTAATGGGAACTCTTTCTATAGATGTTATTAAATCTATTAATGGGGAGTTTTCTATTCAAGATTTAGCTAATCAATTTAGTAATTTTTTCTTTAATAAAATTATTATTGATGTTACAGCAATTAAAAATTATGAAGACATAAGCACAATGCGTGAGCTAGCTATTAATTTTGATAGAGATAAAATTATTCTTTTATTAGATGATTCGCCAGTTGTAAATTCCTCAATGTATTTATCTCAATTAGTATCAGTTGGTATCTATAATTTTACAAGAAATGTTGAAGCAATACCTTTTCTAATAGATAATCCTAATTCATATAAAGATGTAGCTAATTATCAAAATTTAAATGATAATCCCAATAAAATAATGATGGGTCAAACGAAAAAGACTTCAAACCAAGGTATAACTCAAAGAGTTATAGGATTTAAAAATGTGACTGAACATGCTGGGGCAACGACTTTAATTTATATGTTAAAAAAACATTTGCAAATTTTTTATAAAGTAATGGCTTTAGAAATTAATAATAATGATTTTGAATATTTTAATGATCAAACTTTAGAAAGTGCTGATTATATGAATGCAGCTTTTAAAATAAGTAATGCAAGAGATAAAGAAGTAATATTAGTTGATTTAAATGATGGTCCAGAAAATTTATGTACAGAAATTATATATTTGGTTGAACCTGGTATTATTAAATTAAATAAATTAATTAGAAATGATCATAAAATATTTGAAAAATTAAAGGGTAAAAAAATTGTATTAAATAAAAGTGTTTTAAATGAAAAAGATGTTCGAGATTTTGAACATGAAAGTGGGAGTAAAGTATTTTATAACTTACCTTGTTTAGATGAAAAACTAGATAAAAACAATAAAGTAAATGAATTTTTAGTTGCTTTAGGTTTTTCAAGAGTAGAATAAATTAATAAAAGTGTCAAATAAAAGATATTTTCTTGACATATAAGAAGTAATTAGATAAAATTTAATTAAAGAGAAAGAAGGTTTATTATGTTATTAATGGATATCACTGGCTTTTGTACAAATACATCTAATATTTGGTCAATCCTAGGTTATATTGTTATGGTTTTTAAAATAATTATTCCATTATTATTAATTGTTTTTGGGATGGTCGATTTAGGAAAAGCTGTTGTATCAAGTGATGAAAAAGCTATTAGTAAAGCAGTTAGTACTTTAATTAAAAGATTCATTGCTGCGGTTGTCGTATTCTTTATTCCAACATTAGTTAGTGCGATTTTTAATGTACTAGGAATTTTGAATAGTAGCGAATATAATACATGCGTACAATGCGTTACTAATGTAGGTGGTACTGATTGTGAGACTGCTAGAGTTGCTGCTAAAAACTCAGGATATGGGGTTTAAAAAATAATTATGTATTTAAAATCACTTCGGTGAT